>NZ_JANPML010000458.1:0-5928 GCF_031422795.1 Sandarakinorhabdus sp. | reverse complement strand
CTCACCTTCACGTCGCACTTTTATGGGGCGCGGCGCTCGGTGGGTTATGTGCCGTTCAATTCGGAAACGCTGGTCACCGGCAAATTGTTCGAGGATATCCGTGACGCCGTGCACGCGCAGGCCGATCCGGAAAAATACGATACGATCGTGGTGACCAATCTGTGCGTGCCAACCGCTTCGGGCGTGCCGCTGCAGCTGCTGCCCAACAGCATCAACGGCGTGCGCATCATCGGCATCGACGTGCCGGGTTTTGGCGTGCCAACTCATGCCGAAGCCAAGGACGTGCTGGCCGGCGCGATGCTGAAATATGCACGTGAGGAAATCATGGCCGGTCCGGTCGCGGCGCCTGCCGTGATGCCTGACAAACCGACCGTGACTCTGCTCGGCGAAATGTTCCCGGCCGATCCGGTGGGTATTTCGATGTTGCTGGAACCGATGGGCCTCACCGCTGGCCCGGTCGTGCCCACCCGCGAATGGCGTGAGCTTTATGCCGCGCTGGCCTCGCCCGTGGTGGCCTGCATCCACCCGTTTTACACGGCGGCCGTGCGGGAATTCGAAGCGGCCGGGCGCACCATGGTCGGCTCTGCTCCGGTGGGCCGTGACGGCACCGCCGCCTGGCTCGCCGCCATCGGCGATGCCTTCGGGCTTTCGGCTGACAAGGTGGCTGCCGCGCAGAACAAGTGGCTGCCGGCAATCGCGGGCGCGCTGGCGGCCAAGCCGATCAAGGGCCGCATCACGGTTTCGGGCTATGAAGGTTCGGAACTGCTGGTGGCGCGACTGCTGATCGAATCGGGTGCCGACGTGCCGTACGTGGGCACGGCTTGCCCGCGCACAAAATGGTCTGATCCCGACCGTGAGTGGCTGGAAGCCAAGGGCGTGCGCATCCAGTATCGCGCCAGCCTGGAACAGGACATCGCAGCGGTGGAAGAATTTCACCCCGATCTGTCGATCGGCACCACGCCGGTCGTGCAGTACGCCAAGACGCGCGCGATTCCTGGCCTGTATTTCACCAACCTCATTTCGGCACGGCCGCTGATGGGGCCGGCCGGCGCCGGCAGCTTGGCCCAGGTCATCAACGGCGCGCTGGGCAACAAAGGCCGGTTCGACATGATGAAGGACTTCTTCCAGGGCGTTGGCGAGGGCCATGCCGCTGGTATCTGGGAAGAAATTCCCGTTGATCGGCCGGAGTTCAAGAAGAAATATGCAGGCAAGATGATCGCCGCCGCCAAGGCGAGCGAAGCAATAGGAAACTGAGATGCTCGTTCTCGACCATGATCGGGCGGGGGGCTATTGGGGCGCCGTGTACAGCTTCACATCGGTGAAGGGCCTGCAAGTCGTCATCGATGGCCCGGTCGGTTGCGAAAACCTGCCGGTCACGTCGGTTCTGCACTATACCGACGGCCTGCCGCCGCACGAACTGCCCATCGTCGTTACCGGCCTAAGCGAGGATGAACTCGCCAAGACCGGCACCGAAGGCGCCATGAAGCGGGCGTGGCGTACGCTCGATCCGGCGCTGCCGTCGGTGGTCGTCACCGGCTCCATTGCCGAAATGATCGGCGGCGGCGTGACGCCGGAAGGCACCAGCATCGTCCGCTTCCTGCCGCGCACCATCGATGAAGATCAGTGGCAATCGGCTGACCGCGCCCTGACCTGGCTGTGGAAGGAATTCGGGCCCAAGAAGATGCCGGCGCCCAAGCTGCGCAAAGAGGGCGAAAAGCCGCTCGTCAACATCATCGGGCCGCAATATGGCACCTTCAACATGCCATCGGATCTGGCGGAAATCCGCCGCCTGATCGAAGGCATCGGTTGCGAAGTGAACCTGGTGTTCCCGCTGGGCACCCACCTCGCCGATATCCGCCGCCTGGCTGATGCGTCGGTGAACGTGTGCATGTACCGCGAGTGGGGGCGCAACCTGTGCGAGACGCTGGAGCGCCCCTATCTGCAGGCGCCCATCGGCCTCGCCAGCACCACGGCGTTCCTTGAAAAACTAGGTGAGCTGACCGGCGTCGATCCGGCCCACTTCATCGAGAAGGAAAAGCACACCACGATCAAGCCGTTGTGGGATTTGTGGCGCTCGGTCACCCAGGATTTCTTTGCCACGGCCAGCTTTGGCATCGTGGCCACTGAAACCTACGCCCGCGGCATGAAGGTGTTCCTGGAAGACGATATGGGCATGCCCTGCGCGTTCGCCTTTCAGCGCAACGCCGGCGTGAAGCCCGACAACGAAGCCGTGAAACAGGCCATCGCCACGTCGAGCCCGCTGATCGTGTTCGGCAGCTATAACGAGCGGATGTACATGGCGGAAACCGGCAGCCGTTCAATCTACATCAACGCCAGCTTCCCCGGCGCCGCCATCCGGCGCCACACCGGCACGCCCTATATGGGGTATTCCGGCTGCACCTGGATCATGCAGGAAGTGTGTAACGCGTTGTTCGATGCGCTGTTCTTCATTTTGCCGTTGTCGACGATGATGGACAAGGCCGAAGCCACCCCATCCCGCCTGCTGGAAGCGGTGTCGTGGGCAGATGATGCCCGGTCGGAACTTGATCGCCTTGTGGACAAGGAACCGGTGCTCGTACGCATTTCAGCGGCCAAGCGCCTGCGCGATGCTGCCGAGCGTGCCGCGCGCGATGCCGGCGAGAAAACCGTGACGGTCGACCGGCTGCATGCGGCCGTGCGGCTGTACGAAACGCAGGCCGCATAAATCGTCTTATATCGCTCAAAACACTGCTTTTCAGTGTTGCGTTCCGCGCCGACAGTGCGTTACACTGTCGCAGAGACATTAACGCACAGTCTCACTTTCTTTGCGGTGGAATCATCCTACGCCGCGAAGTCGCCGGTCGGGCGGGGCCATATCGGTCGCGTGCGGCGGAACCATCGGAGGAAAAGGCATGAGTGATAACAAGATTGGTCCGGGTACCTACCTGACCGACGCCGAAGCGCGAGAGTTCCACAAGGGCTTCGTCGTGTCGATGGCGTTCTTCGTGATCGTGGCTGTGATCGCCCACTGGCTGGTTTGGGTCTGGCGCCCCTGGCTCGGCTCGAAGCGTCCGTATGCGGCCGTGGAAATCCACCAGATCCAGCAGGCTGACGCTTCCAGCGTCGCCGCGCCCCACGCTTAAGGAGCGACGACCATGTGGAAGATCTGGCAAACTTTCAACCCGCAGCGCATCCTGACCGCCCTGGCGGTCTTCCTGTTCACGCTGGCTGTGCTGATTCACTTCATCCTGCTCAGCACCGAACGCTACAACTGGCTGGACGGCGCCGAGCCCAAGGCTGCAGCGGCCATCGCGGAAGCTACCCAGGCCGCCTGACAACCGTCGGGCAGCCGGGAAACCCGGTCAAGCGCGTGATGGGCGGGCAGGCACTGCCGCCCGCCCATCAGCACCCAAAACTTGACCGGTACCGCTGGCATATGATGGCTTGCGGGATATTGGGAGAGGTGCACCATGGCGGTGTTGAGTTTTGAACGGAAATATCGAGTTCGCGGAGGCACGCTGATTGGCGGCGACCTCTTCGACTTCTGGGTTGGTCCCTTTTACGTCGGTTTCTTCGGCGTCACGACCGCCTTCTTCGCTGCTTTGGGCACGTTCCTGATCATCTATGGCGCGGCCATCGGCGACACCTGGAACCCGTGGCTCATCAACATTGCGCCGCCTGATATCAGTTATGGCCTTAAAATGGCGCCGATGCGTGAAGGTGGGCTCTGGCAGATCGTGACGATTTGCGCAGTTGGCGCCTTTGTAAGCTGGGCGCTGCGTGAAGTGGAAATCTGCCGCAAGCTCGGCATCGGTTATCACGTGCCGGCGGCGTTTGGCATGGCCATCTTCGCCTATGTCACGCTGGTGGTGTTCCGCCCGCTGCTGATGGGTGCCTGGGGCTATGGCTTCCCCTACGGCATCTTCCCTCACCTCGATTGGGTATCGAACACCGGCTATCAGTATCTGCACTTCCACTACAACCCGGCGCACATGCTGGCGGTGAGCTTCTTCTTCACCACCACTCTGGCGCTTGGCTTGCATGGGGCGCTGGTGCTGTCGGCGGTCAACCCGGCCAAGGGCGAATCGGTGAAGTCGCCGGAGTATGAAGACACCTTCTTCCGCGATCTGATCGGTTATTCGGTTGGCACGCTGGGCATTCACCGTGTGGGCCTGCTGCTGGCAATGAATGCCGGCTTCTGGAGCGCGGTGTGCATCATCATTTCGGGTCCCTTCTGGTCACGTGGCTGGCCGGAATGGTGGACCTGGTGGCTCAACCTGCCGATCTGGCGTTGAGGACGGACAAGCACCATGGCTTATCAAAACATCTTCACGCAGGTTCAGCTCCGCGGTGAGCTGGAACCTGGCGTGCCACTGGGCCCGCACAACGACGCCCGCATTGGTCCCTTCGGCACATCGTGGCTGATGGGCAAACTGGGCGGCTTCCAGTTCGGCCCCGTCTATCTCGGCAAGCTCGGCCTGGCCTCATTGCTCACTGGCTTTATCGCCATCGAGATCATGGGTCTCAACATGCTGGCTTCGGTGAACTGGGATCCGATCCAGTTCGTACGCCAGTTCTTCTGGCTCGCGCTCGAACCGCCGCCGGCCAAATATGGTTTCACTGCCAACGTGCCGCTCAATGAAGGCGGCTGGTGGATTGGCGCCGGATTCTTCCTAACGGCATCGATTTTGCTGTGGTGGGGCCGCACATATGTGCGCGCCAAGGAACTTGGCATGGGCACGCACGTCGCCTGGGCCTTCGGTTCGGCGATCTGGCTCTATCTGGTGCTTGGTTTCATCCGCCCGATGATGATGGGCAGCTGGGCCGAAGCGGTGCCGTTCGGCATCTTCCCGCACCTGGATTGGACCGCGGCCTTCTCGATCCGCTACGGCAATCTGTTCTACAACCCGTTCCACGCCCTCAGCATCGCCTTCCTGTATGGCTCGGTCTTGCTGTTTGCCATGCACGGCGCGACCATTCTGGCAGTGGGCCGTTACGGCGGCGAACGCGAAATCGAACAGATCACCGATCGCGGCACTGCGTCAGAACGCGCTGCGCTGTTCTGGCGCTGGACGATGGGCTGGAATGCGACGATGGAATCAATTCACCGCTGGGCTTGGTGGTTTGCAGTGCTGACGACGCTCACCGGCGGCATCGGAATCCTGCTCACCGGCACGGTGGTCGACAACTGGTTTCTGTGGGCCGTCGATCACGGTTTTGCCCGCGAATATCCGGCAACCGGTGTCGTC
This sequence comes from Sandarakinorhabdus sp., assembly GCF_031422795.1. GTDB lineage: Bacteria > Pseudomonadota > Alphaproteobacteria > Sphingomonadales > Sphingomonadaceae > Sandarakinorhabdus. Next base: position 700 of record NZ_JANPML010000458.1, on the reverse strand, counting down.
GATCCCGCCACTCTTCCGGGAGCACCGCAATGAACGCGCTGAACAGGCTGGTTGCCATCGCTCTCCCGGCTCTTCTGCTGGCCGGCTGCGAACTCGGCAGCAAGGAACAGGAACAGGTCGGCCCGCGTGGCACCGCGCTGGTACTGATCAGCGATCCTGACACCAAGGCTAAGGTGGGCGAAGTGCCGGCCCCGCCCTATGAACTGACCGCGGAGATGATCGCCGGCGACCGGGCGAGCACGGCCTATGAGAACGTGCCCGTGCTGGGCAATGTCTCGGTAGACGAGTTCAACTATCTGATGCAGGCGATGACCACCTGGGTTTCGCCCGACGGCTCCAACATCAAGGACGCCGGCTGCACCTACTGCCACAACCCGGAAAACATGGCCTCGGATGAGAAATACACCAAGGTCGTGGCCCGCAAGATGTTGCTGATGACGCAGAACATCAACGCCAACTGGAAGCCGCACTTTGCGGGTCAAGCCAGTGATGGGCAGGAAAACGCCGGTGTCACCTGCTGGACCTGCCACCGCGGCAATCCGGTGCCGGTCAACAACTGGTCAACCGCAATGCCGGAACCGGGCAACATCACTGGCAAGAAATATGGCGGCAACACCCCGGCGAAATCCGTGGCCTATGCCTCGCTGAACTTTGATCCGTTCACGGATTATCTGGCCGGCAAGGAAAATATCCGCGTGGG
>NZ_JANPML010000457.1:0-2046 GCF_031422795.1 Sandarakinorhabdus sp. | reverse complement strand
CTGATCGCCGAACTGCGCGGCCTGGGCTGCGGCATCATGCTGATCCCCGATGGCGATGTGGCCGGCGTGATTGCCACCACCAATCCCGATACCGGCATCGACATTTACATGGGTTCGGGCGGCGCCCCCGAAGGCGTGCTGGCGGCGGCGGCGCTGCGCTGCGTGGGCGGCCAGATGCAGGGCCGCCTGCTGTTCCGCAATGATGACGAACGTGGCCGGGCGCGGCGCTGGGGCATCACCGATCTGGATCGGATCTATGGCCTGACCGACATGGCCAAGGGCGATTGCATCTTTGCCGCCACCGGTGTAACCGATGGTTCGATGTTGAAGGGCGTCAAGCGCCGCAAGGATGGCATCATCACCACCGAAAGCGTGGTGATGCGCGCGTCGACCGGCACCGTACGCCGGGTGAGCGGCGAACATCGCGCCGAACGCCACCCGTAAGCAAACCCGTAAGCCCACCCGTAAGCCCACCCGTAAGCCTTGCCCTTCCCTGCGCTGGCCCGCATGGAGTGTGCCATGGACCAACGCGCAGTATTCGGCATTGCAGCCTCCCTCACCGGCCAGCGCTGGGCGTGGCGCGGCGGCATTGCGCCCGGCGACGGGCTGACCGGCCGCGCGGGCGACGAACTGCTCCAGCAATTGTTTCGCACGCGCGGTGCCGATGCCAGCGACTTTGCCCGATTGGCGGCGCCGACGTTGCGCGAGTGGCTGCCTGATCCGGCGATCTTTGCCGATATGGAACGCGCTGCCGAACGCATCGCCGATGCGGTGAAGGCTGGCGAACATATCATCGTTTACGGCGATTATGATGTGGATGGCGCGACCTCTGCCGCGGTCATGATCCGCTATCTGCGCGGCTTGGGCGGCAAGGTTGGCCATTATATCCCGGATCGCCTACTGGAAGGCTATGGCCCTTCGGCCGAAGCCCTGGTGACGTTGAAACAGGCGGGCGCTGATCTGGTGATCACCGTCGATTGTGGCACCCAAGGCTTCGAGGCGCTCGAAGCCGCGCGCGCTGCCGGGCTGGACGTGATCGTGATCGATCACCACAAGGCCGGCACCGCCCTGCCCCCGGCGCTGGCGCTGGTGAACCCCAATCGGCTCGACGAAGTGCCAGAGGCCGCCGCCCATGGCCATCTGGCAGCTGTGGGCGTCGCCTTTCTGCTGTGCGTGGCGCTCAACCGCCTGCTGCGGGCGCGCGGCGTGTTTGCAGATCGCGACGAGCCCAATCTGATCGAGCTGATCGATCTTGTCGCGCTCGGCACCGTGGCCGATGTTGCCGCCCTGCGCGGGCTGAACCGGGCGTTTGTCACGCAAGGGCTGAAGGTGATGGGCCGCCGCGCCAATATCGGCATTGCCGCGCTGTGCGACGTCGCCCGGCTCAGCCGCGCGCCACAGTCACGCGATCTCGGCTTTGCGCTTGGCCCGCGCGTCAATGCTGGCGGGCGCGTGGGGCAGGCCGATCTGGGCGTGCGCCTGCTCACCACCCATGACGCTGGCGAGGCGGCGCAGATCGCCGCCGAACTCGAACGGCTCAACCAGGATCGCCGCAGCATCGAACAGGCCGTGACCGAGGCCGCGCTGGCAAATGCCCTGCCCGGTGCAGGCTGCAGCATCGTGGCCGGCACCGGCTGGCACCCCGGCGTGATCGGCATCGTCGCCAGCCGCCTGAAGGAAAAAATGAACCGCCCCGCCATCGTCATCGCCATCGGCGAAGATGGCATCGCCAAGGGCTCGGGCCGCAGCATCACCGGCGTCGATCTGGGTGCTGCCGTGCTGGCCGCCAAGGATCTTGGCCTGCTGATGGCCGGCGGCGGCCACGCCATGGCGGCGGGCTTGACCGTGGCGGCGGACGCCATCCCGGCGCTGGAGGCGTTTCTGAATGAGCGACTGGCCGCCGATGTGGCCGCAGCAACCGCCGACAGGGCGCTGTCCATCGACACGGCGGTGGCGCCGCGCGGTTTGAATGCCGGCCTTGTCGATGTGCTCGAAGCCGGCGGGCCCTACGGCCAGGGCTGGCCGGCGCCGCGCATCGCCGCCGGG
>NZ_JANPML010000456.1:0-1644 GCF_031422795.1 Sandarakinorhabdus sp. | reverse complement strand
CGGGGTGGATTTCGCCTTTGGCACCGCCATCACCGATGTGAGCCACGCCGATGGGCTGTTCACCATCACCACCTCGTCGGGCGTCCACACGGCCCGCAATCTGGTGCTGGCCACCGGCGGGCCGGCGATTCCGAAACTGGGCGCGACCGGCTTTGCCTATCAGGTGGGCAAACAGTTCGGGTTGCGGATCATTCCGCCGCGCCCGGCGCTGGTGCCGTTCACGCTGCCGGGCACGGAAAATCTGTTTCGCGAATTGGCCGGGGTTGCAGCTGAAGTGGTGGCGACTGCCGGAAAGGCGGCTTTCCGCGAGGCGGCGCTGTTCACCCACAAGGGCCTGTCTGGCCCGGCAATGCTGCAGGTTTCAAGCTATTGGCGGCACGGGGAGCCGATTGCGGTCGATTTCCTGCCCGATGCGCCGGCCGATTGGCTGATCAGCGCCAAGCGCCAGCGGCCCAAGGCGGGGCTCAAATCCGTGCTGGGCAGTGCATTGCCGGAGCGACTGGCGACCGCTCTTGCCGATACGTTGGGGCTTGCGGGCGATATGGCGAGCCAGAAGGACGCCAATCTCACGGCCGCGATGCAGCGCCTCAAGGGCTGGAGCTTTCGCCCCGATGGCACTGAAGGTTTCGTCAAGGCCGAGGTAACCGCCGGCGGCATCGACACCGCCGGCCTGTCATCGCGAAGTATGGCGGCCAATCACATTGGAGGGCTGTTCGCCATCGGCGAGGCCGTGGATGTGACGGGCTGGCTGGGCGGCTATAATTTCCAATGGGCCTGGGCTTCGGGATATGCCGCCGGGCAAGCAATCGCGGAAAGGGTGCACGCATGATGAGCTATGACGAGGTGGTGCTGGGTCGGCGCAGCGCGCGCGGCTTCAAGCCCGATCCGGTGCCGCTGGCGCTGATCAAGGAAATCCTGACGCTGGCCATGCGCTCGCCATCATCGATGAACACCCAGCCGTGGAATTTCACCGTGGTGACCGGTGAGCCGCTGGACCGCATCCGCGCCGGCAATACCGAACGCAACATCGCCGGCGTGCCGCACAGCCGCGAATTCCGCACCGGCACGGCGTTCGAAGGCGTCCACCGCGAACGCCAGATCGGCGTTGCCAAGCAATTGTTCAGCGCCATGGGCATCGCTCGTGATGACGCGCCGGCCCGTTTGGACTGGGTGCTGCGCGGTTTCCGCCAGTTCGATGCGCCGGTGTGCGTGATCATCACTTACGACAAGGTGCTTTCTGGCAGCGACGACACGCCGTTCGATTGTGGCGCGGTTTCCACTGCACTGGTCAACGCCGCCTGGTCACGCGGGCTGGGCGCGGTGATCAACAGCCAGGGCATCATGCAATCGCCCGTGGTGCGCGAACATGCCGGCATCGCCGATGATCAGGTGATCATGAAAGCCATCGCCATCGGTTGGCCGGAGGAAAGCTTCCCCGCCAATGCCGTGGTTTCAGAGCGCAAGAGCGTTGACGAACCGCGCCGCTTCGTCAACGCTCTTGCGCTCCGAAACCACGGCGTTGGCGGGGAAGCTTTCCTCCGGCCAACCGATGGCGATGGCTTTCATGATCACCTGATCATCGGCGATGCCGGCATGTTCGCGCACCACGGGCGATTGCATGATGCCCTGGCTGTTGATCACCGC
>NZ_JANPML010000455.1:0-5751 GCF_031422795.1 Sandarakinorhabdus sp. | reverse complement strand
GCAGTGGACAGCGCGACATACATGTCGGCCAATTTGCCCTGCATCAGCTGGAACTGGCCGATGGGCTGGCCGAACTGCTGGCGTTCGTGAACATAGGGCACCACCACATCCATGCAGGCCTGCATGATGCCCAAGGGCCCGCCGCTGAGCACGACGCGTTCGTAATCAAGGCCGCTCATCAGCACGCGGGCGCCATTGCCCACCCCGCCCAGCACATGTTCGGCCGGCACGGTGCAATCTTCGAACACCAGTTCGCAGGTGTCGCTGCCGCGCATGCCCAGCTTGTCGAGCTTTTGCGCCGTGGAAAAACCCTTCATGCCCTTTTCGATCAGGAAGGCTGTCACGCCGCGCGGGCCGGCGGCGGGATCGGTCTTGGCATAGACCACCAGCGTTTCCGCATGCGGCCCGTTGGTGATCCACATCTTGTTGCCATTCAGCACATAATCGCCGTTGCCCTGGATTTCGGCGCGCAGCTTCATGCCGATCACGTCGCTGCCCGCCCCTGGTTCCGACATGGCGAGGCTGCCAACATGCGCGCCGCTGATCAGATCGGGCAGATATTTGGCCTTCTGTTCGGCGCTGCCCCAGCGGGCGATCTGGTTGATGCACAAATTGGTGTGCGCACCATAAGACAGGCCAACACTGGCCGACGCGCGGGAGATTTCTTCCACCACCACGACATGCGCCAGATAACCCAGGCCAACGCCGCCATCGGCTTCGGGCACGGTGATGCCGTGCAGGCCAAGTTCGCCCATCTTGGGCCACAGATCGCGCGGGAAGGTGTTGGTGGTGTCGATCTCGGCCGCGCGCGGCGCGATTTCGGCGGCGGCAAAGGCCCGCACCGTGTCACGCAGCATGGCGATGGTTTCACCGTGGGCAAAATTCAATTGGCTCAGCATTGTTGCAGTCCTTTTTGCCCGTTCAGGCGATTTCCACCAGCATCATGCCATCGGCAACCTGATCGCCAAGCGCGACGTGCACGGCCTTCACCGTGCCGGCGACGCGGGCGAGCAGGCGATGCTCCATCTTCATGGCTTCCAGCACCAGCAGGCGATCACCTTCGGCTACCTCCTGGCCCGGCACCACATCCACCGCCAGCACGCGGCCCGGCATGGGGGCGATCATGTTGGCATGGCCGCCGCCCACATCCTTCACGCGCGGCGGGCGGCTGCCGATCAACCAGCTTTGGCCGGCCATGCGCACATCCACCGTGCCAACGCCCACGCCAACGCCCGCCACGACCGTGGCGCGCATCATTTGGCCGGCCAGATCGATCGCCAGGCCGTGGGCGCCAACCCGCGTGGCCGATACTTCGCCGATTCCGGCCAGGCCGCCGATGCGCCAACGCTGGCCACCAATGTGGCGCAGGCTGATGGGGTGCTGGGCAGCATCCCACCACAGGCGGACATGGGTTTCAGCGGCCAGGTTGATGCGGAAATTCAGCCCGCCAAACAGGCTGGTGGGCGCAGTGCCGTGCGGCAGACCCAATCCCAGCGCGGCGGCCAGCAGCACGGGGGCGGGGCACAGGCTGGGCGCGGCCAGTTCGGCGGCGTGGCGGGCGATGAAGCCGGTATCAACCTTGCCAGCGCGGAACGCCTTGGTGTCGGCCAGGCGGGCGAGGAAGGCGCGGTTGCATTTGAGCCCGCTCACCACCGTGGCATCGAGCGCCCCGACCAGCCGGTCGATGGCTTGCGCGCGGGTGGCGCCGTGCGCGATGACCTTGGCGATCATCGGATCGTAATCGAGGCCGATGCGGCTGCCGTTCTCGACGCCGGTGTCGATGCGAATTCCAGGACCAGCACCGAATTCCAGCGTGCTGATCGTGCCGGTGGCCGGCAGAAAACCGCTGTCCGGGTCTTCAGCGTAAAGCCGGGCTTCCATCGCCCAGCCGGTGACAGTGAGTTCGTCCTGCTGCTTGGGCAAAGGCTCGCCGCGCGCGACGCGGATCTGCCATTCAACCAGATCTTCGCCGGTGATGCATTCGGTCACTGGGTGTTCGACCTGCAGGCGGGTGTTCATTTCCATGAAGTAGAAGGCGGGATCGCCGTCGGCATCCACCGTGTCGAGATCAAGGATGAATTCGACCGTGCCGGCGCCGGAATAGCCGATAGCGTGGGCGGCGGTGACGGCAGCAACACCCAACGTGTGGCGCAACCGGTCGGACAGGCCGGGGGCGGGGGCTTCCTCGATCACCTTCTGGTGGCGGCGCTGCAGGGAACAGTCACGCTCGAACAGATGGACGGCGTTGCCGTGATTGTCGGCGAACAACTGCACTTCAACGTGGCGCGGGCGCTGGATGAGCTTCTCCAGCATCACCGCGGGGTTGCCGAACGCGGTTTCGCCTTCGCGCTGGGCGGCCATCAGGGCTTCCTGAAATTCCCCGGCGTCGTGGACCGCGCGCATGCCCTTGCCGCCGCCGCCGGCCACCGCCTTGATCAACAGCGGATAACCGACGCCTTCGGCAGCCTTTTGCAGGCGCACGAGGCTCTGATCATTGCCCTGATAACCCGGCGTGATCGGCACACCGGCCTTTTTCATCGCGGCCTTGGCGGTATCCTTCAGGGCCATCACCCGCATCGCGGCTTCGGGCGGGCCGATGAAGATGAGGCCGGCCTTTTTCAGCGCCTTGGCGAATTCGGCATTTTCCGAAAGAAAGCCATAGCCGGGGTGGACGGCATCGGCGCCGGTGCGTTTGGCGGCGGCAATGATGGCGTCCACATCCAGATAAGGCCGGTCGCCGGCAAGGGGCACGGACTGGCCGGCCTCGCGCACAAATGGGGCGTGGGCATCGGCGGCGCTATGCACGGCGACCGTGGCAATGCCCATCGCGTGCGCGGTGCGGATGACGCGGCGGGCAATTTCGCCGCGATTGGCGATCAGGATTTTCTGCATTGGTTTCACTTTGGTGGGCAGCCCTTGGGATCAGCCGTCCAGCCAAAGCTGGTCAGCAGCCATTTGCCGTCCAGCTTGCTCCAGCCGAAGCTGTCGGTGCCGCAATGGATGCGCTTGCCGTCGATATCCAGCGTGTAAGGCGCCCAGACATGGGCATAATCACGGGTGACCAGCAGCTTTGATCGCACGATGCGTTCATCGAATTTGCGCGGCGGGGCATTGCGGAAATTGTCGAACAACTGCTGGCGGGTCATCACGCTGTACTTGCTGCCGCCTTCGGGCGGAAAGCGCAGCACCTGGATGGTCAGCGTCGGATGGGTCATCGCCTCGGCGCCATTGGCATCGCCCTTGTTTAGCGCGTCCATGAAGGCGTTGGTGGCGGCCAGCACTTCATCCTTGGGCGCGGCAATGGACGGGGTTGCCAGCAGCAGGGCGAGGGCAAGCACAGGCTTCATTCGACGATCCATCCCGGTTTTCCCTTGTTCAGAAAGGCCATGATGCCCATCCGGCCTTCGGCGCTCACCCGGCGGGCGGCGATGCGACGCGCGGTTTCCTCGCGCAGTTCCTCGGTGATCACGGCGTCGGCAAAATCCAGCGCCAGCGCCTTGGCATCGGCAACGGCGCCCGGTGCGGCCTGGCCGATATGGGTCAACCAATGGGCGACCATGGCTTGTGCCGCATCGGCGTCGATGGCGACTTCGTTGACCAGGCCCATCGCTGCGGCATCAGTGGCGGTGAAGGCTTCGGCGGTGAGGAACCAGCGCCGGGCGGCGGCACCGATCCTGGCCAGCACGAACGGCGAGATGGTGGCCGGCGTCAGGCCCAGCCGCACTTCGGAAAGGCGGAATTGCGCGCCGTCGATCGCCACCGCCATATCGGCACAGGCAACCAAACCAACGCCGCCGCCGGTGACATGGCCGTGGGCGACGACGATCACCGGTTTTGGGCAATCATTGATGGCGGCCAGCATGTTCGACAGGCCCATGGCGTCGGCCTGATTTTCGGCCTCGGTCCAGCCGGCCGCGGCGCGCATCCAATCAAGATCAGCGCCGGCGGAAAAGCTTTTGCCGGCACCGGCCAGCACGATGGCGCGCACTTCGTTGGCGCCGCCCAGCCGGGTGAAGGCTTCCGCCAGCGCCGCGATCAGTTCGGCGTTGAAGGCGTTGTGCCGCTCCGGCCGGTTCAGGGTGAGGCGGGCGGTGCCCCAATCGTCGATGGCTTCATCCAGCATCGCAGCCTCACATGCGGAACGTGCCGAACCGGGTTTCCGGCACCGGCTGCTGCAGGGAGGCGGCGAGGCTAAGGGCGACGACGGCGCGCGTGTCTTCGGGCGCGATGATGCCATCATCCCACAGGCGGGCGCTGGCGTAATAGGGATGGCCCTGCGCTTCATACTGGGCGCGGATCGGGGCCTTGAAGGCTTCTTCCTCGGTGGCCGATTTGAAGCCGCCGCCCTTGACTGCGGCCAGCACGCTGGCGGCCTGTTCGCCGCCCATCACCGAAATGCGGGCATTGGGCCACATCCACAGGAAACGCGGGGAGTAGGCGCGGCCGCACATGCCATAATTGCCGGCGCCGAAACTGCCGCCAGTCACCACGGTGATTTTCGGCACGGCGGCGCAGGCCACCGCGGTCACCAGCTTGGCGCCATGTTTGGCGATGCCTTCGTTTTCGAACCGGCGGCCAACCATGAAGCCGCTGATATTCTGCAGGAACAGCAGGGGAATGCGGCGCTGGCAGGCCAGTTCGATGAAGTGAGCGCCTTTCTGGGCGCTTTCGCTGAACAGGATGCCGTTGTTGGCGATGATGCCGACGGGGTAGCCTTCGATGTGGGCAAAGCCGGTGACCAAAGTCTCGCCATAGCGCGGCTTGAATTCTTGGCATTCCGAACCGTCGACCATACGGGCAATGATCTCGCGCACGTCCACCGGCACGCGGGTATCGATGGGCGCCAGCGCGTTGAGTTCAGCGGCGTCAAACAGCGGTGGGCGCGATGGCCCGCGCGCCACGGCGGGCGCGGCGGGCAGGGTGGCAACGATGCGGCGGGCAATCTGCAGCGCATCTTCGTCATTTTCCGCCAGATGATCGGCAACGCCGGAAAGCCGCGTATGCACATCGCCGCCGCCCAGATCTTCGGCGGTGACTTCTTCGCCCGTCGCGGCCTTCACCAACGGCGGGCCGCCGAGGAAAATGGTGCCCTGATTCTTCACGATGATCGATTCATCCGCCATCGCCGGCACATAGGCACCGCCCGCGGTGCAGCTGCCCAGCACGGCGGCGATCTGCGCGATGCCGTTGGCGCTCATGTTGGCCTGATTGAAAAAGATGCGGCCGAAATGATCGCGATCGGGGAACACCTCGTCCTGCCGGGGCAGGTTGGCGCCGCCGCTATCGACCAGATATACGCAGGGCAGGCCATTTTGCGCGGCGATTTCCTGGGCGCGCAGATGTTTTTTGACGGTGAGCGGATAATAGCTGCCGCCCTTCACCGTGGCATCATTGGCAAGGATGACGCACAGCCGGCCCGAAACCTGGCCGACGCCGGCGATCAGGCCGGCCGCGGGCACATCTTCGCCATAGACATCGTGCGCGGCGAACTGGCCGATTTCGAGAAAGGCGCTGTGCGGATCGATCAGCGCTTCAACACGTTGGCGCGGCAGCAGCTTGCCGCGCGCCACATGTTTTTCGCGTGATGCGGCCGGGCCACCCAGTGCGATTCGGGCCGCCTTTTCGCGCAGATCGGCGATGAGTTCGGCCATGGCCGTGGCCGTGGTGCGAGCGGACGGGGGGAGGGGCTGTCCAATTGGCGGCATGTTGGCGGGTATGGCCGATGTTGGCCATGCGCTCAATGGTCAATCA
>NZ_JANPML010000454.1:0-5122 GCF_031422795.1 Sandarakinorhabdus sp. | reverse complement strand
TATGGCACCAAGACCGAGATGGAGGTCGCCACCCGCGTGTGCGCGCTGCTCGGCCGGCTCACTGAGCGGCTGAAGCCCGATCTGTTGGTGATCGCCTGCAACACCGCTTCGACCATCGCGCTGGCTCATGCCCGCGCCGTGCTGGATGTGCCGGTGGTGGGCACAGTGCCCGCCATCAAGCCCGCCGCCGAAGCCAGCCGCAGCCGGGTGATCGGCGTGCTCGGCACGATGGCGACCGTGCGCCAGCCCTATGTGGCGCGATTGAGCGCCGATCATGCCGCTGATTGCACGGTGCTGTTGCACGGGTCGGCGCGGCTGGTCGAACTGGCCGAGGCGCAGTTGAGCGGTGAACTGGTGACGGCGGCGGATGTCGCGCCCGAACTGGCCGGTTTGACCTGCCAGCCAGGCGGTGATCGCATAGACCAGGTGGTACTGGCCTGCACGCATTTCCCGTTGCTGCTGCCGCAGTTGCAGGCGGCAGCATCGGGCATGGGCTTTGTCGATGGCGGCCCCGGCATTGCACGGCGCGTGGTGCATCTGCTGGGTGCGCGCGGGCAGGAAGGCGAGGGGCTTGGCCGGGCGATCTTCACTCGGCAGGATGACGAGGTTGACGCGCTGGCACCGGCGCTGCACCGCTATGGCCTGACCATAAAGCATTGAGGCACGCATGGCCCTGAACGATGAAGACCTCAAAGCCCGCATGAATCGCTTCGTACCGCCCACGGCCGCGATTCTGGGCCAGGAAATATTGGAAATCGACAGCGAAGCCGGCTGGGTGAAGATGAAATTCCTGCCCATCGATGCCTGCCGCAACCCGATGGGCAATGTGCAGGGCGGCATCATCGTCGCCATGCTGGACGATGCCGCTGCCTTTGCCGCCATCATCAAAAGCGGCAAGCGCATCGGCGTGCCGACCATCGAACTGAAAACCAGCTTCTTCGCCCCCGCCAAGGCCGGTGTGCCGCTGTTTGCGACTGGCCGCTGCCTGAAACTGGGCAAGCGCATCGCCTTCATGGAAGCTGATCTGTACGATGAAGCTGGCACCCACATCGCCCGGCTTTCCACCTCGGCCATTCCGGTTGATATGGAAGGCCCCAGCAAACTGGAAGACCGCGCATGACTGACGCTCCCGAAGTCCTTGTTGAACGCCGCGGTCATGCGCTGTGGATCACGCTCAATCGTCCGCAGGCATTGAATGCGCTCAATCACCCGATGGCGGTGACCATCCACCGCGCCGTGATCGACGCGATGGGCGATAGCGCCGTGCAGCATCTGGTGATCGATGGCGCTGGGGATCGCGCCTTTTGTGCCGGCGGTGATGTGGCGCTGCTCGGCCGCGAAGGCCGGCAGGATCGGGCGCTGTGGGAGACCTTCTTCCACGACGAATATCGCATGAACCAGGCCATCGCGCGCTGCGGAAAACCGTGGGTGGCGCTGATCGACGGCATCACCATGGGCGGCGGCGTTGGCCTTTCGATCCACGGCCCCTACAGCATCGCCACCGAACGCACGCTGTTTGCCATGCCCGAAACCGGCATCGGCCTGATCCCCGATGTGGGCGGCACGCATGCGCTGGCGAAATTGCCCGGCGAGATCGGCACCTGGCTGGCCCTTACCGGCGCGCGGCTGAAGGCGGCCGATCTGCGCTATTGCGGCATCGCCAGCCACTATGTGTCGTCAGCGCACCTGCCGACCCTGTGTGATCTGCTGGCCACCAGCCGCGAACCGCTGACCGAGGTTTTGGCGACGTTCGACGAAGATGCCGGCGATCCGCCGCTGGCCGCCTGGCGCGACGCCATCGATTATCATTTTGGGCATGACCGGATGGAAGACATCATGGCCAGCCTCGATGCCGGCGATGATTGGGCGCAGGCGCAGGCCGCCACCATCCGCAAGATGAGCCCGATCAGCTGCAAGCTCAGCCTTGCTGGCCTGCGCGCCGCACGCGGCGTGGAGATCGAGGCGGCGCTGATCACCGAATATCGCATGGTCTGCGAAATCCGGAACGGCCATGATTTCTTCGAAGGCATCCGCGCCCAACTGATCGACAAGGATCGCAACCCCAAGTGGCAGCCCGCCACGCTGGAAGCGATCAGCGACGACGATGTGGCGCGGCATTTCGAAGTGCCGGAGACCGGCGATCTCAGCTTCGAATAGGCCGCGCCAGATCGGTTACAGTCCGTCGACAGCCTTGCTGACCAGCACATTCACCGCCACGCGGCGGTTCTGCGCCTTGCCTTCATCGGTGCCGTTGTCAGCCGCCGGATCGGATTCGGCCATGCCGCTGGGCGTGAGGGTGCGGAATTGTTTCCAGCGACACACCTGCTGCAGATGCGCCAACACCCGGCTGGCGCGCCGTTCGCTGAGTTCCTGATTATAGTCCTCGTCGCCCACACTGTCGGTATAGCCCACCACCAGCAGCAGCGCGTTGGGGGTCTTTTCCGCCGTGGCGGCCGCGGCACACAGATCGGCCTTGGCCTGTTCTGTCAGCATATGCTTGGCCGTGTCGAAATAGACGTTGGTGGTGGATTTCACATTGTAATTGTCGATATCGGCAACGCGGCCGCGCAGGGCAGTCGTGGCAGCGGATTGTTCTTCAAAACCCTGGGCGGTGCCGGTGCGGATCATGCTGGCCGTCTTGAAATCATTGCTGCGAAAGGTCACGATACTGGCCACCAGCGTTTCGCCGGCCTGCAGCGTTTTCACCGTCACCGGCAGGCCATTCATCAGCGAGCTGGCGCCGAATTTGCCCTTGCCACCAAACAGGCCGCTCTTGCCCTTCACCTGGGTGGCGTCGTCCAGCGTGATGATGGTCTTGGTGCCGTCTTCTGCGGTCACCGCCATCCGGTCCCCGCTGCGGGCCGTGATAAAGCCCTTGATTTCCGGTCCGGGCACGGGGCGTTGGCCGGTCACTGTCTGTGTGCCTGGCGCAGTGGTGGGGTCTTGTGCGGCCAGCGGAGCAGTGGCGGCGAACATTGTGGCCATGGCAATGGCTGTCATCGTGGTTTTGATCATATATACCATCCCTCAATCTGCGGTTGCAGCCCGGTTCGCTCTGCCCCTCTGGCGCGCCGAACTCGTAAAGATTGGGCAGCCGTTTGCCTCTCGGCAGGCTCGCCCACCGCTATAGTTGACTGCCAGACTTGCTGCCCGATGAACGCTGGTTGCAGCGGCGGCGAGCGGTGCAGCGGGCAGGACGAAGCGCGTCCCGGCGATGGGGGGATGAAGAACGATTGGCCGCAGCGCCCGGCCGCATTGCTTCAGCGCGCGGGCCCGGCTTCAACATGGGCCTGGAAATTGTCGAGAATGGCCTGCCAGCCCTCGCGCTGCTGGGCGATGGGGTGCTGATCCTCTGCGTCAAAAACCGTGGCGACCCGGGTTTGGGTTCCGGTGGTTTCGAAGCTGGTTTGCACCTGCCGGCCATCTGCCAGGACATAGGCCAAGGTCTGCAGCGGCACGATCTGCGTGTACACGCCTTCGAAATCAAAGCTGAAACTGCCATCTTTGGCAGCCATCTGCGCGCGGTAGCGGCCGCCGACGCGCAAATCGACGTCAGCGCTTGGGCAGCACCATTCGTCGGTCGCATGGTTCCACTGGGTGATGTCGGCAGGCGTGGTATAGGCCGCCCAGACGCGCTCAACTGGTGCGGTGATGGCAGTGCTGATCGTGATACTGGTCATTCAAACTTCCAGAAGAACGTCGAAGCCGCCAAAGATCATCCGGCTGCCATCGAACAGCATCGGGTTTGCTTCGGACGACAAGCGGGGATCAGTCATCACCTTGGCAAAGCCGGCATCGCGGGTCGCCTTGTCTGGCCACATGATCCAGGAAAACACCACGGTTTCGTCGGGCTTGCGCTGCACGGCGCTGTTCATGGAGTTGATCTTGCCGTCTGGCACATCATCGCCCCAACATTCAAACAGGCTGACAGCACCATATTCCTTGAACACCGCGGCTGCCTGCGCCGCATGGCGGTGATAGGCCTCACGGTTGGCAGTGGGCACCGCCAGCAGAATTCCGTCGACATACATAGCGTGTCTCCTCCTTATCCGTCGAACGCCGCTTGCACCGCGGCAATGTCGATCTTCACCATGGTCTGCATGGCGGCAAAGGCGCGCGCCGCTGCGGCGGTATCCGAACTGCCAAACAACTGCGGCAGCAGGCGCGGCACGATCTGCCACGACACGCCAAAGCGGTCTGTCACCCAGCTGCAGGCGACCTCCTTGCCGCCGTCGGCAGTGAGCGCCGCCCACAAGCGATCGGTTTCGGCCTGATCGTCAGTCAGCACACTGATCGATGCGGCCATGTTGGCGGCCGGCCCGCCGCTTGCGTTCAGCACCATCATCGGGGCGCCGGCCAGTGTGAATTCGATGATCAGCGCGGTGCCGTCCTTGTTCACGGCGCCGTCCAGCTGACTGTCGGGCAGCAGGCTGGTCCAGAAATTGACGGCATCCAGGCCATTGCCCGGCAACCACCAGCAGGTGCGGACGGTTTGTCCCAACGATGCCATCCCCATTCCTCCTGCGGCGACTCGGGCTTGCGGTGAGCGATATAAGTTGATACCAACCTAACGCGATGTTGTCCACGCCCGAAATCCTGCCAGCCGGCACGTCGGCGCATGTTGCCAGCCAGTGCCTGTGCCTGCAAAGCCAACGGGCCGCACGCGCACTGGCGCGGCTGTTTGATGCGGCGTTCCGGCCTCTGGGGCTGACCAGTGGCCAATATTCGCTGATGATGGCGCTGCACCGTCCGCAGCCGCCATCGATCGGTGAGTTGGCGCCGTTTCTGGCCACGGATCGCACGTCGCTCACCGCCGCGCTGAAACCGCTCACCCGGCGCGGGCTGGTCAGGGTGACGGCGGCGGCCAGCGACCGTCGCAACCGGCTGCTCTGCCTGACGCCAGACGGCGAACGTCTGCTGGCGGCAGCGCTACCGATTTGGCGCGACACCCATGCCCGGCTCGACGCGGCCATGCCCGCCGCTGCGCCGGAGCGGCTGCGGGCGGATTTGCCGTCATTGCCGCCAGCCTGCCGCTCGGTTGGCTCAGGCTGAAGGCAGTTGCGCGCTGCAGGCAGGCCGCCGGGCAGAAACTGATGCGATCATCATCGGCGGGAGCGCCCGC
>NZ_JANPML010000453.1:0-1744 GCF_031422795.1 Sandarakinorhabdus sp. | reverse complement strand
ATGGCCACTTTATCGGCCATCACGTCGCCATGCCGGATCAGGGCATGTTGGGCGACGGCTTGGCGGCCTCTTCGCCTTCGGGCACCGGGCCATCGGCGATCGTCACATCCACGCGGCGCGCTTCAGACAGCGACGTTTCAGCCAGGTTGGTGTCTGCCGGCTTGACCAGATCGATCTGATCCGTGCCGACACCCTGGCCAACCAGCGCATCGCGCACGGCAAAGGCGCGGGCTTTCGACAAGGCGGCGTTCAAAGCCGCATCGCCGCGCGGATCATTGTAGCCCGACACGACCATGTGATGGCCGGGGTTGGCATCCAGCCAATCGCGCACCGCCTGCGTGTGGCCACCAAAGCTGGCATCGAGATCGGCCTTGCCTGTATCGAAGTAGATCGAAACCTGCGGGCGGCCTTCGACGACCTGTTCTGTCACGCCAGCGCCATCGGGCACGGCAACCAGCGCTGCCGGTGCAGCAGGCGCCACTGGTGCAGCAGGCGCCGCGACGCCGTCTGACGGACCCATGACGATCATCGCGGCCACGACGCCAAACAGCGCAACGCCGGCGACGAGCGGCAACAGCAGGCCAGCGTTCCTGGATTTGGCCGGCGCCGGGCGGCGGGCCAGGATGGCGGCTGCCATCAAAGGCGGCGGCGCGGCGACGGCTGCGAGCGCCGGAGCGACAGGCGGGGCGGGCGGCGGCGGCGGGGCGGGCGGTGGCGGCGGGGCCATCACCGGCTCGGGAGCAGCAGCCACCGGCGCTTTGACGACGGGTGCAGCCTTGGGCTTGCTGGCCTTGGCCGGGGCCTTTGCTGCCGGCTTTTCCGCCTTGGGCACGGCGGCAGCAGCGAGCGGAGCAGCCACAGCAGCCTTGGTGGATTTGCCCTTGGGACGGAAATCTTCCAGCCGGCCAAAGGCATCGGCAAGCAGATAATAGACGGTCACGCGGTTCTTGGTGCGATCGGCCTTCATGCGATCACCAACCGCAGCGATGGCGGCGTCCAGCACATCATCGGCATCGGTCAGCGCCAGCTTCTTGCGCAGGAAATTGGCCTTCACCCGGTCAGTTTCGGTCTTGTCCGAAAAGGCGACCAGCGAGGAATCCTTGTTGCGCAGCGCGATACCGCAATAACGCACGATGCCGGTGATGATGTCGCCATCAGCATCGGCCACATATTTGCGAACGTCGATTGACCAATCTTCCGCCATTACGGCCCCCTCCATGATTGAAGTGGCGAAGCTATCTGCAATCGGGCGCTTCGGCAATCCGTCTTGCCGCGCCGCTGGCATCGCTCGCCGCACTCGGCTATGGCGAATGCCGTGCAGGGCAAGACCATCCTTCTGATCGTGGGCGGCGGCATCGCGGCTTTCAAGGCGCTGGAACTGGTGCGCGAGCTGGGCCGCGCCGGGGCGCGTGTGCTGCCGGTGCTCACTGAAAATGGTGCGCGCTTCGTCACGCCGCTGTCGCTTTCGGCGCTGGCCGGTGAGAAAGTGCGCACCAGCCTGTGGGATCTCGAAGACGAAGCCGCCATGGGCCATATCCAGTTGAGCCGCGCGGCTGATCTGGTTGTCGTCTGCCCGGCCACGGCCAGCCTGCTGGCGCGCGCAGCCGGCGGCCAGGCCGATGATCTGGCCACCACGCTGCTGCTGGCCACCGACAAGCCGGTGCTGATGGTGCCGGCGATGAATGTGCGGATGTGGCTGCATGCCGCCACCCAGCGCAATATTGCGACGCTGCGCCATGATGGC
>NZ_JANPML010000452.1:0-1733 GCF_031422795.1 Sandarakinorhabdus sp. | reverse complement strand
GCCAGCCGGGCAACAGCTGGACGGCGATGCGGTGGTGCTGCGCTATATCGGTCGGTTGAAGGGCAAGCCAAAGACCCTGCTGATCAGCGGCGCGCTGTTTGGCGAGACTTGGGACGATCACGCCACGCAGGTGAATGTGCGCCGCGCCGGCATCACCCGCACGCTGCAATTCCGCCCCGGCGATCCCGAAAAGCCCGTCAGCCTCACCACACCCTGACGCTGTGCGTTGGTGCCGGGAGGCCGGCATGGCGGGAAGGGGCGGGAGGGGCCATTGCCAATCGCCGGCTCCGGGCGTTAACTGCTCCGGGCGGCAAACACCAAAGTGCCGGCAGAGGGCAAACATGATGAAATCGCATTGGCTTTTCGTTTCGGCGGCGTTGCTGTGCCTGCCGGCTGCCAGCTTCGCGCAAACCGCGCCAAAGGATTTTTTCAAGCAGCCACCCGGTACGGATTATTATCTGGCCAACTATACCGAGTACGAAGCCTATCTGAAAAAGCTGGCGACTGAGTCCGACCGCCTGAAGCTGGTCGACATCGGCAAATCTGCCGAAGGCCGCACGATGTGGGTGGCGATCGTCTCCACGCCGGCCAATCTGGCCAGGCTGGACGAATATCGCCGCACCGCCGAACGTTTGGCGCGCGCGCGCGGGGTGGACGAGGCGCAGGCCCGTGCGCTGGCGGCGCAGGGCAAGGCAATCGTGTGGATCGATGCCGGCCTGCACGCCACCGAGACTGTCACGTCGCAAGGGCAGATCCAGGTGCTGCACCGCATGCTGACCCAGAACGATGCCGAAACCCTGCGCATGCTGGACGACTGCATCATCCTGTTCGGCCACGACAATCCCGATGGGATGGAACTGGTGAGCAATTGGTACATGCGCCACGAAGACCCGAAAAGCCGAGAATTTGGCACGATACCAAGACTTTATCAGAAGTACGTCGGCCACGACAATAATCGTGACAGTTACATGGTGCAGATGCCGGAGACGGAAAATGTGAACCGCGTGCTGTTCCGGCAATGGTATCCGCAGATCGTCTACAACCAGCATCAAACTGGCCCGGAAGGCATGGTGGTGTTCGTGCCGCCGTTCCGCGACCCGTTCAACTACAACTATGATCCGATCGTGATGACGTCGCTGAACGAGGTGGGTTCGGCGATGCACTCAGCGCTGATCGCCGAAGGCAAGGCCGGTTCCGGCATGCGCAGCGCGGCACGATATTCCACGTGGCATAACGGCATGGAACGCAGCGTTGCCTATTTCCACAACAGCATCGGCCTGTTGACGGAAATCATCGGCGGCCCGACCCCGACCAGCATCCCGCTGGTGCCAGCCACGCAATTGCCGCGCGGCGACGAAATGCTGCCGATCAGTCCGCGGCCGTGGACGCTGCAGAACACGCTGGATTATCAGTGGACGCTCAATCGCGCCGTGCTCGATTATGCCTCGCGCAATCGCGAACGGTTGTTGTTCAACATCTGGCGCATGGGCGCCAACAGCATCGAAAAGGGCAGCCGCGACAGCTGGACGGTGACGCCATCGACGGTCGACCGCCTGGCCAATGCGGCGCCGCTCACGGCGGCCGGCACTGCCGGCGCGGGCCGCCCGCGCCCCGGCGGCCCCAAGAAGGTTGATCCCAAGCTGTATGCCAGCATCCTGCAGGCGCCCGCAGACCGCGACCCGCGCGCCTATATCATCCCCGCCGATCAGCGTGATCTGCCCACGGCCGTCACC
>NZ_JANPML010000451.1:0-1676 GCF_031422795.1 Sandarakinorhabdus sp. | reverse complement strand
CCGATGACCAGCGCACTACGGCCTTCCTGTGCCGCCTCGATGCTGCCCGCCAGCGCGCCCGGCACGGAAAAATCGATCAGCACGTCGCATTTATGCGCGATGGCACCGATGTTGGAGCAGATCGTGAGCGTTGCCTGATGGCCCGATCCGGCTGGCAGCCCGCAGCTCGGGTGGCCGGCACGTTCAACCGCGCCGCCTAACACCAGCAACTTCTGCCCTGCGGGGGCGGGCCAATCGGCGAGCGCCGCAATGATGCTCTGGCCCATGCGGCCACCGGCGCCCAGCACACCAACCCGGATCGGCTTTTTCGTCATGCCACCCTTGTGCGGGATGATGGGCGCAGGTGCAACTGCTCACGCTGTCGCCGTGCGGCGGCGGCTCAGCCAACCGGCTGCCACCAGCGAGACGAGCAGGCCAACCGGCAGGATCTCGGTCGCC
This sequence comes from Sandarakinorhabdus sp., assembly GCF_031422795.1. Taxonomy (GTDB): domain Bacteria; phylum Pseudomonadota; class Alphaproteobacteria; order Sphingomonadales; family Sphingomonadaceae; genus Sandarakinorhabdus. The sequence continues at coordinate 1,238 of NZ_JANPML010000451.1, read as the reverse complement.
GTCACCCCCATGCGCCACAGCGGCTGGGCATAATCGTGGGCGAACTGCGCCGCTGCGGCCTTGGCCTTGGCGATGGCAGCCGCGTCGCCAGACTTTGCCGCCTCGGCCACCATCATGCCGGCATATTCGGCGCCGAAATCCATGCCCGTAACCGCCAGCGCCGCTTCCCAGGCCAGCACATAAAAAACCGTGGCAATCAGGCTGATGCCCAGCCCCAGCCCCAGCGCCGGCCAAAAACCGATCACCCCGCCCAACACGCCATCGCGGTGGCGGCGGATGGCGATGACGATCATCGAAAAAGCCAGCAACATCCCGGCATAGCCAATGGCCATGCCAACAACCGGATTGGGAATATCATCGTGGAAACCCACGGTGGTGCCAAACAATATGCTGCCGATGATGAAGCCGGCGGCCAGCCCGTAACGCGTGATGGTGGTGATCATGCTGTTCCCCTGTGCGGCGATGGTTGCGCCAGCATCAGCGCACAGCAAGCGGGTGCGTGTCAGTCGCCCAGATGGGTGATTTGGCCAAAATCACCCGATTACGCCAAGCGCGCGGGCGTGCGCGATGGCGGCGGTACGGCTGCTGACGCCGAGTTTTTCATACAGCCGCGTCAGATGCGTCTTCACCGTGTTGGGCGACACGCCCAGCGCGCGGGCAATCTCCTTGTTGGCCTGTCCCGCCGCCAGCAGGCCCAACACCTCCACCTCGCGCGGGGTCAGGCCCAGGCTGGCCACAGCGGCGGGGTTGCCGGGCGGCAGCGCCGGGCGGTTCCACACGGAAAAACCCAGCCACAGCCCCAGCCCCAGGAACAGCCCGGCAACCAGCAGCAGCGCGATATCGGCAGCATGAGTGCGCGCCATGCGCTGATAATCGGCCCACGCCAGCAGCACGGCACCGCCGGCCAGCGCTGCGCCCCAGCCCAGCATCTGCCCGCCAAATCGCCACTGGATGCGCCGGCTCTTCATCCGCCTATACAGCCACAGCTTGCAGCGCTTCGCCAGCCACCCTTATGGTGGCAGCATGACCAAGAACATCGTCATCCTCACCGGCGCCGGCATTTCGGCGGAATCCGGCGTGCCCACCTTCCGCGCCGCCGATGGCCTGTGGGAAGGCCACAGGGTGGAGGATGTCGCCACGCCGCAGGCCTTCCGCCGCAATCCGGCGCTGGTGCAGCAATTCTACGACCAACGCCGCGCCTTCCTAGGCCAGGTGGTCCCCAACGCCGCCCACCTCGC
>NZ_JANPML010000450.1:0-2849 GCF_031422795.1 Sandarakinorhabdus sp. | reverse complement strand
AAAACCCCGCCGCCAGCTGCACCAGCCCCTGTCGCCCGGCCGGCGCAGCGCCGCCCGCGTTGCCCACGCTCACCACCAGCCGCAGCTTCTCGCCGATCTGCCGCTCCACACTCACATCCACCCCGCCGGCCAGCGCCGTGCGCGTGCGCCAGCCGGCACTCACCGCCCACATCTTGCCCGGCGCCCCTGTCTCCAGCGTCGCCCGCAGCAGGCTGGCGAAACCCGGCACCGGCAGCGGCGTGAAGTCGGCCCGGTCGTGCCACACTGCCTGCGCCGTCAGCGCCAGCTGCGCGTCGGCACTCACCCGCCCGCGCCAGCTGGCCGCCACATCGACAGCCTCGACCCGTGCCGCATTCTGTGACTGCCATCTTCGATCAACCGTCAGCGCAAAGCCGGGCACAAAGGCTGGCGTCGCGATCAGGCCGATGCTGCGGCTCATCCCGCTCAGCGTCGCAAAATCATCCACCCCGCGCGCCACCTGCCCGCGCAGCGCGATGCCGGGAAACGCCTCCCAACGCCCGCCAACCTGCCACAACGTTTGGGACCGGCCCGCCAGCCACGCCTGCCGCACGCCCAGAGTTCCCACCAGATTCTCCGCCGCCGGTTTGTCCTGCAGCAGCGGCAGCGCGGCTTCAGCGAAAAGCTCCCGCGCGCGCACCACGCCGCCGCCCAGCCGCAATCGTCGCCACTCCGCGCCCGCTGCCAGGCTGATCGGGTCGGCCGCGCCCGGCAGGATCAGGCCGGTTGGCCCGCTCACGATGGCGCGGGCCAACGCTTGGCGGCTGCTGGCCCCTATCGCCTCGTGCTGGCCACCAGTGGACACCGCCAGCCGCCACTGCCAGCGCGTGCCCCCCGAAAGCCCGACAGCCACATCATACCAGTCGGCGCGGGCCGCACCTTCCGTGCGACGGGCAAAAATCCCCCGGCCCGAGAGTTGGGCCGCGCCCACAGCCTGTTGGAAGCGCCCCGCCAGATGCCAGCGATCCTGATTTGTGGCGCCGCCAGGCAGCGCGCCGCCGCGGGTATAGCCGCCGCCGATCCAGCCCACATCAGTGCCCAGTTGCAGATCAACCAGACCGATGCCACGCCCGGCCTGCCCGCCCGCCGCCGCCAGCAGCCGGCTGCCGCCGTCCACCGCCGACAGCGCCAGGTCCAACGCGCCGCTCACGCCGCCAGCGCCCTGGGCGACGCCGGCCGCCCCGGCACTCAATCGTGCGTTGTTGATCAGGCTGATCGGCAGCAGCGTCAGATCCACCACGCCACTTGGCGCCGGTGTCAACCGCAGGCCGTCAAGCGTTACCAGCGTGCCCGACAGGCCGGACACCGCCAGGCCCCGTTCGGACCCGCGCAGCCACGGCCAGTCACCTACGGCCTCGCCGGCCAGCACCGCGCCGCGCCGGCGCAGCGTTTCGGCCGAAAACCGCTGTTCGCTCACGATTGCCGGAGCGTCGCTGTTCTGGCTGGTGAGGGGCAGGTCCATTCAGGCCTGATCTGGGGTGTAGGCCGCCACGGATTCAAACATCACGGTCAGCGCCCGGCGCTCGTCTTCGCTCAATTCGGGCCGCCACACTTCAAACAACAGGATGGCGCGCGGCGCATCGCTGTCGTTCCAGGCTTCATGTTCGATGCTGTCGTCGAACAGCAGCACTTCGCCGGCGCGCACATCGCGCACCTCGGCCCCCACCCGCAGCCGGCAGCCATCGGGCACGATCAGCGGCAGGTGGCAGATCAACCGCGTGTTGAGCATGCCGTTGTGCGGCGGGATATGGGTGTGCGGCGCCAGGATGGAGAACAGCGCCATAGGGGCCGTGCCGGCGATGCGCGGCAGCGGTGCCTGCGCCAGCGCCGCGATGGTGGCCGGGCAGCGCGCGGCATGATTTTCAATGGGTTGGCCGCCGCGAAACAGGTGGAATGCGCTCCAGCGCGCATCGGCCAGCAGGGCATGGCCCTTGTTGGGCCGATCGGGATCAGCCTCGACATACGGCGCGATCCCAGCGCCGTGGGCCATCACCGCTTCGGCCTCGGCCCGGATCGCCGGCAGGGCGGCAGCCAGCGCGTGTGTCCAGGCAAAATCGGCCGGATCATAGAACGGGATTTGTGGCAGGCGCGGATAATAGAAGCTGGTGGGCTGTTGCAGATAGGGCTGGCTGCGCCCGGCCAAAATCTGCAGGGCCTCGGCGAATCGCGGGCCAGTGTTGGTGGTAACTACGCCAGCGTCGCGGAAGGCCCCCATCATGTCGGCTTCAAACCGGGCAAACGCGGCTTCACGAGCGGCAGCGGCGCGCTGCAGGCGGGCAACCAGATCGGGCGGCAACTGGCGGCCCTGCGCCGCGTTCAACGCCCGTTCGTACCAGGCGATGGCGGCGCGATCATTGCCGCTGCGCGTCTGCACTTCGCCGGCCATCACCAGCGCATAGGGGTTGGCCGGATCAAGCTCCACCACGCGGGCCACATGGGCCATCACGGCGGCGCGATCATCCAGCAGATCACAGGACTGTGCCAGCCAGAGCCAGATCTGCACCGTGGCGCGGCCGCTGGCCACAATCGTCTCAAAGGCCCGGCGCGCGGCGAGCCCATCACCGCGCTGCAGGGCCGCGATGCCGGCCTGCGCTGTGCGTTCGAGCGCGGCCTTTTCAGGATCATTCATGGTGCTTCGCCGGCATGGTGGCGACGGCAGCAGCGATCACTGGCTGCCGGGACGGCCCGTTGTCGAGTTGTTGAGATCGCGGGCGAATTGCTGGTTGGTGTCCGACACATAAGCCCATTGCTCGCGCGTCAGGCAGGTACGCTTGGCCTTGACCAGGCTGCCGGTTTCCTTTTCGCGCTTGCAGACGACTTCCTTGTTCTTG
>NZ_JANPML010000449.1:0-5443 GCF_031422795.1 Sandarakinorhabdus sp. | reverse complement strand
TGCTCATCGGTGAGCGCGCTGATCTGGGCTTCCAGATCGCCAATGCGCTTCACGATCGGCCGCAGCGATTTCAGATAGCGATCATTCGACGATCCGAAAATCGCCTTCGCGACCTTGTTCAACCCGAGCATGAAAATCCTGACTTAGCGTGACCTTGGGCAGTACGCGCGTGACAGGGTGGCCCGTCACACCGGTGGCATGGTGGGCGATGTAGGGTCAGTCACCCTGTTCGTCAATGAAGCCGAGCCTTGCTGCGTGCGCCTGGCGCGCCGCTTGTCGCGCCGCAAGCCAAAGTCCACCGCCCGGCGCACGCGCGGGTATTGACGGGTATAAAGCAGATAATGCCGCCGCGCCCAGCGCGAGTTGCGGAACACCAAAGCCACCCCGGCGCCAAAGATCACAATGCCGATCGGCGCCGGCGACAGCAGCCCGACGATCCCGGCAGACGCCATCAGCAGGAGCCCCAGCAAAATCTGGAACACCCGGAAGGGTTGGGACCGAACCAAAAGATCAAGGAAACCAGAACGAATCACGATAACCATCCGATACGACCCGGCTGTGGCAATCATAAGGCGGCAATTGCACCGCAGGGCATAAGACTCTACGAATTCACAGCAGGGTCAGATGCTTCCACTTTTTTGGGGATATGGTTGATGGTGGCCCATGTCGGCACGGTGGCGTTTCTGGGGCTCGAAGCCCGCAGTGTTGATGTGCAGGTGCAGATCTCGGCCGGGCCGGTCACCTTCGTGACGGTGGGCCTGCCCGACAAGGCGGTGAAGGAAAGCCGTGAGCGGGTGGCCGCCGCGCTGCATGCCATCGGGCTGTCGTTGCCGCCAAGACGCGTGGTGGTCAATCTGTCGCCGGCCGATCTGCCCAAGGAAGGCTCTCACTATGATCTGCCGATCGCACTTGGCTTGCTCAGCGCGATGGGGGTGATCCCGCAGGACTCGCTCGATGAATTTGTCGCGGTCGGCGAACTCGGCCTGGATGGCGCCATCCAGACGGTGCCGGGCGTGCTGCTCGCCGCCATTCATGCCAGTGCCCACGAACTGGGGTTGATCTGCCCGGCGGCCCAAGGCCCGGAAGCCGCCTGGGCCGGCGAGGTGAATGTGCTGGCAGCGCCCGATTTGCTGGCGCTGATCAACCATTTGAAAGGCCAGATCATCCTGCCCGCCCCGCAGCGCGCGCAGGCCGAAGCGCCGCGCCGCGGCCCGGATTTTGCCAGTATCAAGGGCCAGGAAACCCCCAAGCGCGTCGCCGAAATTGCCGCGGCCGGCGGCCACAATCTGTTGATGAGCGGACCGCCCGGTTCGGGAAAATCGCTGATCGCGGCCGCCCTGGCCGGTATCCTGCCCGATCTCACGCCAGCCGAAGCGCTGGAAGTCTCGATGGTCGCTTCCATCGCTGGTGAATTGGAGGGCGGCAAATTGAAACGCACAAGGCCGTTCCGATCGCCGCATCATAGCGCCTCGATGGCGGCATTGGTGGGCGGCGGTGCCAAGGCGCGGCCCGGCGAAGTGTCGCTGGCGCATCTGGGTGTGCTATTCCTTGATGAACTGCCCGAATATCAGCGCGGCGTGCTCGATTCGCTGCGCCAGCCGCTGGAAACCGGGCAGGTGCAGGTGGCGCGCGCCGCCGCCCATGTCACCTATCCGGCGCGCGTGCAGCTGATCGCCGCCATGAACCCGTGCCGCTGCGGCTATCTTTCCGATCCCGCTCAGGCCTGTTCGCGCGCGCCGCGCTGTGCGGCGGATTACCAGAGCAAATTATCCGGGCCGCTGCTCGACCGCATCGATCTGCATGTCGAAGTGGCGGCGCTGTCCGCCGCCGATCTCACGCTGCCGCCGCCAGCTGAAACCAGCGCGCAGGTCGCAGCCCGGGTCGCCACCGCCCGCGCCCGGCAGACCGCGCGCTATGCCGGCATGGGCGTGCGCACCAATGCCGAAGCCGACGGCGAGGCGCTCACCGCCCATTCCACCCCGGATGCCGAAGGCCAACGCCTGCTCACCCAGGCCGCCGACACGCTGCGGCTTTCCGCCCGCGGCTATACCCGCGTGCTGCGGGTGGCGCGCACCATCGCCGATCTGGCCGGCAGCGACGGCGTCGCGCGCATCCATGTCGCCGAAGCGCTCAGCTACCGCCGCCGTCCACCTGTGAACTGAACCGAAAGGCCAAGCCATGATCACCCGCTCTGCCACTGAATGGATGCTGCTGCCGCTGAAGCGCTATGCCCAGTTTTCCGGCCGCAGCCCGCGCGCCGAATATTGGTGGTTCGCGCTGTTCAGCTTCCTGATCAGCCTGCCGGCAGCCATCCTTGACGTTGCCCTTGGCCTCCAGCTGTTCAACCCCATCGTGTCGCTTGGCCTCCTGTTGCCCAGCATCGCGGTGGGCGTGCGGCGGCTGCACGATCTTGATCGCACCGGCTGGTGGCTGCTGGCACCGCTGGCGCTGCTGGTGCCCACTTTGGCCATTGCCGGGATGGCGGGCGCCGGTGGTGCCATCGCCGGCCTGTTGGGCAGCGAAGCCGGGGCCGGCGCCGGTGTAGGCAGTGCCGCTGTGGTGGTGGCAATCGGCGGCGTTGCCGTGTTGGCCATGGCTGTGGTGATGCTGGCCTGGTATTGCACACGCGGCACCCAGGGCGAAAACCGCTTCGGCCCCGATCCGCTCGCCGAAGCGCCGAACCCCACCGTCTATTACGGCTGAGCCTTGGCCTCCGCTGGCGCCTCGGCGGCATCCCATTTGGCGATGACGGCGGTCGCCACCGCATTGCCGATCACGTTCGTCGCGCTGCGGCCCATGTCGAGGAAATGGTCCACCGCCAGGATCAGCAGCAGGCCGGCTTCGGGGATGTTGAAATAGGGCAGCGTGGCGGCGATCACCACCAGCGATGCGCGCGGCACGCCGGCGATGCCCTTGGATGTGATCATCAACAGGCCGAGCATGGCGATTTCCTGCCCCAATGACAGATCGATGCCATAGGCCTGCGCGATGAAGATGCTGGCAAAGGCGCAGTACATCATCGAGCCATCAAGGTTGAAACTATAGCCCAGCGGCAGCACGAACGAAGCGATGCGGCCGGGCACGCCATACCGTTCGAGCGAGGCCAGCAGCTTGGGGTAGGCGGCTTCTGATGAGGCGGTGGCAAAGGTGATCAGGAACGGCTCGCGGATTTCCGGGATCAGCCGGCGCACTTCGCCAAAGCCGAGCACAAAGGCGCCGGCCCCCAGCAGGAACGCCCACAGCACCGCCAGCGCCAGATAAAACCCGCCAACAAACTTGCCGAACGTCCACAAGATGCCCAGGCCTTCCACGGCGATCGACGACGCAATGGCGGCAAACACCGCAAACGGCGCCACCTTCATCACATAGCCGGTGATCACCAGCATCATGTTCATGATGGCATCAAGCCCGTCGTTGATCACTTTGGCCTTCTCGCCCATCTGGATCAGCGCCACGCCGGCAAACAGGCTGAAGATCACGATCTGCAGCACTTCGTTGGTGGCCATCGCCTCGATGATGGATTTGGGGAAGATGTGGCCAATGAATTCCTTCAGGTTGAAGGCCTTGGTCACCACGCCCGAGACGCTTTCCACCGGCGGCAGCGGCAGGCCCACCCCAACGCCGGGGCTGAGCAGATTGACCATCAGGATGCCCAACCCCAGGCTGAACACGGATGCCGCGATGAACCATGCCAGGGTGCGCACAAAGGTGCGGCCCACCGCGCCGCCGGAACCCATATGGGCAATGCCCACCGTAAGCGTGGCCAGCACCAACGGCGCGATGATCATCTTGATCAGCCGCAGGAACACATCGGTGATGATTGACAGATAACCGGCGATCTCCTTTGCCTGATCGGCCGGCACACTGGTATTGATCGCCCAGCCAACGCCAAGCCCGGCGGCAAGGCCGATCAAGATCCAGCGAGTGAGCGAGTTGGTGGGTTTCATCCTTGCTGACTTCGGACAGCGCCAAAGCGCCGTCAAGCCGGAAACCGTCGGGCTTGCAGGCAGGCCACGCCCGGCGCAGTCTGCCGGCCATGATCCGCACCCTCGCCATCGCCCTTGCCCTTTCTGTCAGCATCACCGCCGCGTCGGCTCACGCCGCACCCGGCGACGCCGCCGAGGCAAGGACATTGTTGATGGAAAGTGTCGGCATCGCCAGCGTCAAGGGCCGCGGCCAGACGCCGGCACTGGCCCGCTTTTACCGGGATTGGCTGGTGAAGGCCGGGTTCAACGCCGCCGATATCCAGATCGACGAACTGGCCGGCACCGCCAATTTCCACATGGCCTGGCGCGCCGCCGTTACGGCCAAGGCCAAACCCATCGCCCTGACCGGGCATCTGGACGTGGTGGAAGCCAACCCGGCCGATTGGGAACGGCCACCCTTCACCGCCGTCGCCGAAAATGGCTATATCTTTGGACGCGGGGTGCAGGACAACAAATTCGATGTCGCCATGATGATCGCCACGCTGGCCAAATTGAAGGCCAGTGGCTGGACACCAAAACGCGATATCCACCTGTTCCTGTCGGGCGACGAGGAAACCGAAGGCACCGCCAGCGCCGTGCAGGCCAAACAGGCTGCAGCAATCGGCTTCGAGTATATGCTGAACAGCGATGGTGGCGGCGGTGGGCTCGATGCGCAGAGCAAGCCGTTTTTCTACAAGCTGCAAGCGGCCGAAAAATCCTACGCCGATTTCCAGATGACCATCACCGATCCCGGCGGCCACAGTTCCACCCCCACCGCCAGCAACGCCATCGCCCGCATCGGGCTGGTTTCAGCCCGCATCGCCGGGCACCGCTGGCCAGCGCAGTTCAACGAGATCACCAGGGCCTCGCTGGCGCAAGCCGCCCGGCAGCGCAGCGACATTCTGGGCCAGGCCATGGCGCGCTTTGCCGCCAACCCGGCGGATGCTGAAGCCATCGCCGTGCTGCGCGCCAATCCCGGCACCATTGGCCAGATCGCCACCACCTGCGTGCCCACGATGATCAGCGGCGGCCATGCGCCCAACGCCCTGCCACAGCGCGTCACCCTCACGGTCAACTGCCGCATCTTTCCGGGCACCAGCATCGCAGCGGTGCAATCCGAACTGGCCCGCATCGCCGAAGATCCGGGCGTGCGCTTTGCCGCCGGCATCGATTGGCCGGTCACGCCGGCATCGCCGCTGCGGCCCGACGTGACAGCCGCCGTGCAAGCCGCCGTTGCGGCGCGGGCGGCCGGCCTGCCCGGCCTGCTCGACCTGAAGGCCACGCCCGGCATGGACGCCGGCGCCACCGACAGCGTGTTCTGGCGGGCGCAGGGCATCCCGTCCTACGGCGTCTCCAGCCTGTTCATGCGGCAGGAAGACAGTTTCGCCCACGGCCTGAACGAACGGGTGCCGGAAGCCGCCATCGCCCCTGCCCTGCGCCATTGGGACAGCATCCTGCGGCGGCTCGCCGGATAGGCC
>NZ_JANPML010000448.1:0-1595 GCF_031422795.1 Sandarakinorhabdus sp. | reverse complement strand
CCGCTTTTTTTGACCAGCGTGAGTTCGCGCAACTGCACGCGTTCAAACGTGGTGAAGCGTCCGCCGCAAGCCGGACATTGCCGCCGCCGCCGGATCGACGCCGCATCCTCGGTGGGACGGCTGTCCTTCACCTGGGTATCGTCGTTGCCGCAAAAGGGGCAGCGCATCAGTCTTTCTTCGTCAATTGACGATACGTGCCGACTACGGCCCCAAAGGCAGCGCCAGCCACGGGTCCCACAAGCGGAATGGGCACCGCCACTGCTGCGCCGACAGCGGCATGACCGAGCACGGACTTGGCTTCATTTGTCTTCAAGATTTCCGTAACAACGCGCCGCGCTTCGTCCAAGACGTCCGCTGCATCCTGCGCCAGCGGGCTTTCTCGAATGTCAGTGAAGGCCTTCGTGATGCGGTCATGCAAGCTGGTTTCATCACCGCCGTCTGCATCAGCAAATGGCGCGCTTGGATAGATCGGGAAACGCGCGCAGAGCGCCCGAACCCGTTGGTTCACCGCCTGTTCCACTTCGGCGTTGCCATCATGCCCATTGGCGGCCAGCCCGTCCAGCACATCAGCGATCATGTCGCCAATGGCCTGGAACTCGGCGATGCCGAAACCGCGCGTGGTCCCCGCCGGCGAGCCGACGCGGATGCCGCTGGTCTTGGTCGGCGGCAGCGGATCGAACGGCACGCCGTTCTTGTTGCAGGTGATGCCGGCGCGTTCCAGCGCTTCATCGGCGTCCTTGCCGGTGAGGGCCTTGGGCGACAGATCGATCAGCGCCAAATGGGTATCGGTGCCGCCGGCGACAACAGCGCAGCCGCGTTCCACCAGCCGCGCCGCCAGTGCCTGGGCATTGGCAACCACCGCCTTGGCATAATCCTTGAAACCGGGTTGCAGCGCTTCGCCAAAGGCGACGGCCTTGGCGGCGACGACATGCATCAACGGGCCGCCCTGCAGGCCGGGGAAAACGGCACTGTTGAACTTCTTGCCGAGTTCGGCATCGCGCGACAGGATCATGCCGCCGCGGGGGCCGCGCAGCGTCTTGTGGGTGGTGGTGGTCACCACATCGGCGTGCGGGATCGGCGAGGGATGAATGCCAGCCGCCACCAGCCCGGCAAAATGCGCCATATCCACCAGCAGACGCGCGCCCACCTTGTCGGCAATCGCGCGGAAACGGGCGAAGTCGATGATGCGCGGATAGGCCGAACCGCCGGCAATGATCAGCACCGGCTTGTGTTCAACCGCAAGGCGTTCGACCTCGTCATAATCGATCAGATGATCTTCGCGGCGCACGCCATATTGCACGGCGTTGAACCATTTGCCGCTCATCGCCGCTCTGGCACCGTGGGTAAGGTGGCCGCCGGCATCCAGGCTCATGCCCAATATCGTATCGCCCGGCTTGGTGAGCGCCAGCATCACTGCGCCGTTGGCCTGCGCGCCCGAATGCGGCTGCACATTGGCATAGGCAGCGCCAAACAGCGCCTTGGCGCGGTCGATGGCCAGTTGCTCCACCACGTCCGAAGGGTGGCAGCCCTGATAGTAACGCTTGCCGGGATAGCCTTCGGCATATTTGTTGGTGAACACGCTGCCTTGGGCTTCG
>NZ_JANPML010000447.1:0-5390 GCF_031422795.1 Sandarakinorhabdus sp. | reverse complement strand
GACGCCTTTCAAGGAAGGCTCTGGTGGGCCGACATGAACGGCCGCCTTCATCAAAAGCCGACCCTAAATCAAACGGGTGCAGGGTCAGCGACCCTGCCGGCCGGAGGCTGCTTATCTACTGCCAAACAACGCGCGGCCCACCCGCACCACGGTGGAGCCAAGCAGGGCGGCTGTTTCGTAGTCGCTCGACATCCCCATCGACAGGCCGGGCAGTCCCAGCCGCTTGGCGTGTTCGCCGAGCAGCGCGAAATAGGGGGCAGGCTCCACGTTGGCGGGCGGCACGCACATCAGGCCGACCACGTTGAGGCCAGCGGAGCGGGCTTGCTCCAGAAGGGCGGGCAGGTCGGCAAGGGCGCAGCCGCCCTTTTGCTCCTCAGCGCCGATGTTGACCTGTAGATAGCAGGCTGGGTGCTTGCCGGCGGCGGCTTGCGCCTTGGCCAGCGCGGTCACCAGCGACGGGCGATCAACGCTGTGGATCACGTCGAACAGGGCCACGGCTTCGGCCGCCTTGTTGGATTGTAGCTGGCCGACGAGGTGCAACACAATTCCCGGCGTTTCGGCCATCATCTCCGGCCACTTGGCCTGCGCTTCCTGCACGCGGTTTTCGCCAAAGTGGCGTTGGCCTGCGGCGATCAGCGGGCGGATGGCGTCGGCGCCGAAGGTTTTGGAGACGGCGACGAGCAGCGGCTTGTCGGCACGGCCGGCATCGCGGCAGGCCCGGTCGAGGCCTGCCTGCACGTCTGCAAGCCGCTGTTGTGCGTCACTCACGAGATCAGAAGGCGATGCTGGTGCCGAGATAGACGGCCTGATCGTCGCGGTTGGGCAGCACCAGCGACGGCGGTTCCGGCGCGATGCGATAACGCAGGCCGCCGCTGACCGAGAAACGCGGCGCAACACGATAGGCGCCGCCAAATTCCACGCCATAGCGGCGCGTGAGCGGCGCAAACGCCAGTTGCTGGCTTTGTTCGGCGGTGCCCTGCAGCGACGTGCGCCAATTGCGGCCACCATAGGACAGGCCGAGGTTGAGCTGATCGGTCATGCGGCCGGACAGCGGCGTGGCCAGCACGGGTTCGGCGTGGGCAAAGCCGGTATCGATGGCAAAGCCCTTCCAGGCCAGCGACACGTTCACGCCATAGCCGGCGGGAACCACGAAATTGTCTGTCGGCGTGGCGGCGCGCGAACGATCGACCATCGGGGTGGTGACGCGGGCAGCAACGCCCAGCGAGAGGGCGCGGCGGTTATCGGCCTGGCCCGACGGGGTGAAGCGGAAACCGCTGCCCAGCGATTGCGGCATCGCCGGCGCGCCAGGAGCCGTGAAGGCAAAGCGACCAACTTCGCCGATTTGCGGCTGGAACGGGGTGAGCGGCGTTTCGACCACCAGCCGCTGCTTCACGGGCTTTGGCTTGGCCGCCAGGGCCGGGTTGGTGATCACCGCCACGCACAGGGCTGCCACCGCCAGCCAAGCCCCAAGCGAGGTGTTGGCTGGATTCTGCGGCGCGCTTGGCTGCGCGAGCGAATCGACACGCGGTTTCATATAATTTTGTCCTATCAACACCGGGACATGAATCCCATATGACAATATCCCTAGTCTTTGTGTGAACGGCTGCGGCCCATACGTTTTCACCGCGCCTGTGGCGGCATGCACACAGTTGCAGGCCGCGCCCTCGCCTTGCCGGTGATTTCCATGGGGCTGCGGGCTTGGCGGGGCGGATGCAACATGCCAAAAGGCTGGCCGGACTGTGGCCGGTTTCGGCCCGAATTTCGTGATGAAGGTTATGCCATGCGGCGAATTGCAACCCTGGTCTTCCTGACGTCGCTGGCGGTGCTGGCGCCGGCCTGTGGCCGCAACAAAAAGCCCAGGCTTTCAGCCGAAGCGCCGGCGCGGGTCACCACGCTGGGCATAAATGCCTATCTGTGGCGTGCTTCGCTCGACACCATTGCCTTCATGCCGTTGGCCCAGGTCGATTCAAACGGCGGCGTGATCATCACCGATTGGTATGTCTCCCCGCAAAGCGCCAACGAGCGGGTGAAGGTGACCGTGACTGTGCTCGATACCGAGCTGCGTGCCGATGCCGTGCGCGTGGCCGTGCAGCGCCAGACGCTGGGCGCCACGGGCTGGACCGAAGCGGCGGTGCGCGCCGGCACCGTGCAGCGGCTGGAAGAAACCATCCTTGGCAGGGCGCGCGATCTGCGCCGCAATGCCATTGCGCCCGACCGTTGATCCTGTTCACCGAGAGAGTTGATGCCCCGGTTTGACCACCAGGCCGCCGAAGCGCGGTGGCAGGCGCTTTGGGACGAGCGCCAGAGCTTTGCCGCCGACGACAACAGCGACAAGCCGAAAGCCTATGTGCTGGAGATGTTTCCCTATCCGTCGGGGCGCATCCACGTGGGCCATGTGCGCAACTATACGATGGGCGATGTCGTCGCCCGTACCCGCCGGGCGCAGGGTTTTGAAGTGCTGCACCCGATGGGCTGGGATGCGTTCGGCATGCCGGCTGAAAATGCCGCGATGGAAAAAGGCGTTCACCCCGGCGGTTGGACCCGCGCCAATATCGTGGCGATGCGCACCCAGCTGAAGCGGCTGGGCTTCGCGCTTGATTGGAGCCGCGAGCTCGCCACCTGCGAGCCGGATTATTACGGCCAGGAACAGGCATTGTTCCTCGATCTGCTCGCCGCGGGCCTGGTTTACCGCAAGGAATCGGCGGTGAACTGGGATCCGGTCGATATGACCGTGCTGGCCAACGAGCAGGTGATTGATGGCCGCGGCTGGCGTTCGGGTGCGCTGGTCGAGCGCCGCAAGCTGTCGCAGTGGTTCCTGAAGATCACCGATTTCGCCGAAGATCTGCTGGATGGGCTGAAGGGTCTTGATCATTGGCCGGAAAAAGTGCGGTTGATGCAGGAGAACTGGATCGGCAAGTCGACGGGGCTGAAGTTCACCTTTCGACTTTCCCCCTCTCCCCTTGCGGGAGAGGGCGACTCGCCGCAGGCGAGCGGGGTGAGGGGTGGCTTTGATGTGTTCACCACACGGCCCGATACGCTGTTCGGTGCCAGTTTTGCCGCCATTGCCGCCGATCACCCGCTGGCGCGTCAGTGTGCCGAGGGCAACCCGGCACTGGCTGAATTCGTCGCCCAATGCCAGGCCGGTGGCACCGCGGCCGCCGATATCGAAACGCAGGAAAAGCTGGGCTTTGATACCGGATTGAGCGTCGTGCATCCGCTCGACCCCAACATCCGCTTGGCGGTCTTCGTCGCCAATTTCGTGCTGATGGATTATGGCACCGGCGCCCTGTTCGGCTGCCCCGCGCACGACCAGCGCGATCTGGAATTCGCGCGCAAATATCAGTTGCCGGTGCTGCGCGTCGTCGCGGCCGAGTGCGAGGAAGACGCGCCGATTGGCGACGAAGCCTACACCGGCCCCGGTCGCATGGTGCACTCGCGCTGGCTGGACGGCATGACCGCCGAAGACGCCCGTGCCGCCGTGATCGCGCGCGCGCAGGCCGAAGGCTGGGGTGAAGCTGTCACCCAGTATCGCCTGCGGGATTGGGGGGTGAGCCGCCAGCGTTACTGGGGCACGCCGATCCCCATCATCCATTGCGAAATCTGCGGCGTGGTGCCGGTGCCCAAAAAGCACCTGCCCGTCATCCTGCCCGAAGATGTGACGTTCGATATCCCCGGCAACCCGCTCGATCGCCACCCGACGTGGAAGCATGTCGACTGCCCGCAATGCGGCAAGCCGGCCCGGCGCGAGACTGACACGCTGGATACATTCACCAATAGCAGCTGGTATTTCATCCGCTTTGCCAGCGCGCCCGATGATCGTCCGTTCGATCCGGCGGTGGCGGCGAAATGGCTGCCGGTCGGCCAGTATATCGGCGGGGTGGAACACGCCATTTTGCACCTGCTCTATTCGCGTTTCTGGACGCGGGCTCTGCAGCGCATCGGCATGCTGGATGTAGCAGAACCGTTTGCCGGCCTGTTCACGCAAGGCATGGTGACCCACGAAACCTACAGCCGTCCGCAGGGTGAAGGTCTGCCGCCGCTGTGGTTCGCCCCCGACGAAATCGAGCGCAGTGGCAGCGGCGCGACGTTGAAGACTGATGGTGCGGCGGTCGAAGTTGGCCGCGTCATCAAGATGTCGAAATCCAAGAAGAATGTCGTCAATCCGGATGCCACGGTGGCGCGTTATGGCGCCGATGCCGTGCGCTGGTTCGTGCTGTCCGACAGTCCGCCGGAACGCGATCTGGTGTGGTCAGAAGCCGGCATTGATGGCGCCTGGCGTTTTGTGCAGCGTGTCTGGCGTCTGGCTGAAGACAATGCCGCTGCTTCTGAGGGTGTGCCCGAACCGAAGCTGGATCGCGCTGTTCACCGCACCATCGCGGCGGTGACGAGTGACATTGATCGGCTGCAGTTCAACAAGGCCATCGCCCGCCTCTATGAACTGGTCGCTACGCTGGAACGTAGCGCCGCCGGCCCCAGCCGCCGCGCCGGGGTGATCAGCTGCCTGCAATTGGTGGCGCCGATGGCCCCTCACCTGGCTGAAGAAGCCTGGGCGCTGCTCGGCCAAACCGGCCTGATCTGCGATGCGGCCTGGCCCGTCGCCGATCCCGCGCTGCTGGTCGATGATGAAGTCACCATCGCGGTGCAGGTCAACGGCAAGCTCAAGGGTGATTTCACCGCCGCCAAGGGCAGCGACAAGGCCGCGCTCGAAGCCGCTGCGCTGGCGCTGCCCGGCGTGCTACGCACCCTTGACGGCGCCGCGCCAAAGAAGATCATTGTGGTTCCCGATCGCCTGGTGAATATCGTTGCCTAAAATCCGCCTTTTCCTGATCCTGTTGCCGGCGGCGCTGGCCCCGATGCTATTGTTGGGCGGCTGTCAGCTCAGCCCGGTCTATGCCGGTGGCAGTGCTTCGGCGCCGGCAACATTGCTGGCCGATATCGCCATTGCGCCCATCCCGGAACGCGCCGGATTCATGGTGCGGCAGGCGCTGGCAGACCAATTCGGCCTGGGTGTCGCCAGCCCACGCTATCGCCTTGAAATTGTTCTGGATGATCAGATCACGGCCTTCGGTGTGCGCGGCGACTCCTCGGCCGCGCGGGAGCGCCGTACCCTGCGTGCCCGCTATCGCCTGGTCGACGCCGCCAGCGGCACTGTGCTGGTGGACGATACTGCCGCTGCCGACGCTGGCATCGATCGTGTCAGCTCCAATTTCGCGGTTGTGGCTGCCGAAACCACGGCGCTGGAGCGGCTTTCCACCGATATCGCCCGCCAGATCAGCGCCCGCCTGGCCCGTTACGCCCGCGCCGCAAAAGGCTGATGAAGGCTGAAACATGAAGGTCGACGGGGCTCGCATCGCGACCATTGCCCGCGCCTGGCCCGCCGATGTGCGGCT
>NZ_JANPML010000446.1:0-5877 GCF_031422795.1 Sandarakinorhabdus sp. | reverse complement strand
GACATAGCGATGATAGGGCACGAAAATCTGCAGCCCCAGCGACAGCACGGCAAAGCCCACCATCAGCGGCAGGCGCGGCAAGCCGGTGACCAGGCGCGCGGCCTCGCCCATGGCGGCGATATCGGCGGCGATGTTGAAGATGTTGGCGCCGAGCAGCATGAGCACCACTGCCCAGACCGCGCTGCGCGGCAGATGCGTGGCCAGATTGGCGGCCAGCCCCTTGCCCGTGACGCGGGCAATTTCGGCGCAGGTGAACTGAAAGGCGGTCAGGAACGGCCAGGCCAGCACCACTGGCCATAGCAGCGCAAAGCCATAGGCGGCGCCGGCCTGGGAATAGGTGGCGATGCCGGAGGGATCGTCATCAGCAGCGCCGGTGACCAGCCCCGGCCCCAATGCCGAATGATAGGCCGGCTTTTTCAGCCGGTGGGAAAGGACGGTGCGGGGTTTCGTCATGGCCGATAACGGATCAGGCCTTCCTGCATCAGCGTGGCGATCGGCCGGCCATTGATATCGTGCACGATGGCCCGGTTGATGCCGCGGCCACCGCCGGCCATCGGCGAATCCTGATCGAACAAATGCCATTCGTTCATGTCGGGCGTCTGATTGAACCAGATGGCGTGATCGAGGCTGGCGGTTTGCAGCGCTGGATTGGCCCAGCTGATGGCGTGCGGCGCCAGGCAGGTGTCGAGCAGGCTCATGTCGCTGGCATAGGCAAACAAGCAGCGTTGCAGCACCGGATCGGCGGCCTGTTCCGGCGTGAGCGGCGACGCAAGGCGCACCCAGTGATGCTGCTGCGGCGGGCGTTTCTGCGGATTGAAGAAATCATCGCTTTCCACGGCGCGCACATCCAGCGGGCGTTCGCGGGTCAGCCAGATGGTGCGCCACGGTTCCGGCGCGTGCGGCGCGTTGCGGCGGGCCCATTCCGAATCGCTTTCCAGCCCATCTGGATGCGGCACATCCGACGGCGGCGACACGGCATGTTCCAGACCGTCTTCGGCGACCTGAAAACTGGCCGCCATGTTGAAGATCGGCCGGCCTTTCTGGATCGCCACAACCCGCCGCGTGGTGAAGCTGGCGCCGTCACGGTCACGCTCCACCTTGTAGACGATGGGCAGTTTTGGATCGCCGGGCCGGATGAAATAGCTGTGCAGGCTGTGGCACAGGCGTCCCGCTTCCACCGTCAGGCTGGCGGCCATCAGCGCCTGCGCGACGACCTGGCCGCCATAGACACGGATCCAGCCTTCATCGGTGGACTGGCTGCGGAACAGATCGGTCTCGATCTCTTCCAGATTGAGCAGGCCAAGCAGGCGAGCGACCGCGCGTTTGGGGTCGGGGGTGAAGGCAGGCGGTTCCATCCGTCCTCCCTAGCCGATTTCAGCCTGTTCACAACATCCGCGCATAACTCTGCTTGACAGGGCGGCGCACCCTCCATATCAGCGCGGCTCCACAGCGCATGCGGGTGTAGCTCAGTTGGTTAGAGCGTCGGCCTGTCACGCCGAAGGTCGCGGGTTCGAGCCCCGTCACTCGCGCCACTTTCCGCAAAGGAACAGTGGCAAAACAAGCACCGCTCGCTGTGGAAATCCGGTCAGTTTCGTGATGGTTTGAAGGGCTGCAGCAGCAACCGGTCGAGCCATTGCGCGCGTGGTTCGCGGAAATCATCAAGGCCGATCATCATGGTGGCATGGCCATCGCGCGGCTGCGTGGCCAATGATCCGAACATGCGGTCCCACAGCGACAGGTTGAAACCGAAATTGCGGTTCATTTCACGCCCAAGCACGCTGTGGTGCACGCGGTGCAGATCAGGCGTTACCAGCACCAGGCGCAGGCGGCGCTCCAGCCAGGCCGGCAGGCTGACATTGCCGTGATTGAACAGGGCCGTGGCGTTCAATATCACTTCGAACAGCAGCACCGCCAGCGCCGGCGCGCCCAGCAGCGCCACCACGGCCAGCTTGATCACCATGGACAGCATGATTTCCAACGGGTGGAAGCGCAGCGCCGTGGTCGTGTCGAAGGCCGGATCGGCGTGGTGCACCCGGTGCAGCCGCCACAGCCACGGGATCAGGTGGAACAGGCGGTGCTGCCAATAGATGGCGAGATCGAGCAGAATGATGGCCAGCAGCACGGCAAGCCAGCCGGGCAGGGCGACCGCGTTGAACAGGCCGATGCCGCGCTGCGCCATCGCGCCGGCAAAGCCCACCGCCAGCACTGGAAACAGCAACCGCAGCAGCAGCGTATCCAGCCCGACCAGCGCCAGATTGTTGAGGCGGCGCACCCAATTGCCGGCCACAGGCGCGCGGCGCGGGTTGAGGGCTTCCCAGAGCAGCATGGCCGCCAGCACGCCGGCAAAGGCGGCGAGGCGAATGGCCGGCTCGTGTGCCAGCATCAGGCGACCTTCGCGTGCAGCTGCTCCCAGCGCACCAGTTCGTGGGCGATGGAGGCTTCGACCAACGCTTCCCACAGGTTTTCGGCCAAACCGGGCGGCAAGCCTGCGGCGGCAGCAGCAGCGCTGGCGTTGGCAATCACCTGGGCCTTGCGGGCTTCATCGCGGACATGGTCGCGGTTCGGCTTGATGCGGGCGGCGGCATCCATATAGCCGAAACGGCGGGCGAGCAGCGCGACCAGTTGCTGATCCAGCGCATCCACCCCGGCGCGCACGTCCAGCATCGTCTGGCAGGCTTCCGGGGGCTTCACGCTCATTTCTGCCTCCAGCGGCCGGTGTTCATCCACAGGAACAATGGCTTCAGCGGCGCCACCCAGGCGATGCCGGCCACCAGATAGGCCAAGGTTTCCAGCCAGCGCGGCAGGCCCGTCAGATAGTCCGACAGCACCGACACGATCACGGCATAGACTGCGATATAGGCGATCAGGCCCAACATGCCGACCGGCTTGCGCCAGCTCGGTTCGGGCGGAATACGATGCGGGGCCAGATCCATAGCGAGCGGCCTTATCGCCATTTGCGGCAATCGACCAGACGCTGCGGCGTCGCGACCATATCCAGCGGCATGTCCCACGGTTCGGCGGGCAGGGCCGGGGCGATCTGGCATTCCCACGCGATCCCGATCGCCAGCACCGGATGGCGGCTGCGCAGCGCGGCCAGTGCCCGATCATAATAGCCGCGGCCCTGGCCCAGCCGCACGCCAGACAGCGTGACCGCCACCAGCGGCACCAGCAGCACATCGGGCTGCACCACGGGCGCGGTGGCAGGCGGTTCGGGGATGGATTGGAAGCCGGGTTTCAGCTGGCTCCATTCGGCCTGATGGAACACGATGTCTTGCCCGGCGATGCGCGGGAAGGCGTGCGGGCCGAACGATTTCTCGATCCACATCGGGTCGATCTCGTCGCCGATGGCGGCATAGCTGCCCGCCATGCCAATATTTGTAAGCGCCGGGGCCGTGATGGGCGCGAGCGCACGTTCCAATGCTTCGCGTTCGCCTTTGGCCAGACCGGCCACGAAGGCCTTGCGGGCAGCGCGAAACTGGCGGCGCAGGTCGGTCTTGTTCACATCTGGCCTTTGGATGGGTGGTGTGGCGGGACCACCATGGGCCGTTGGCCTTGAAGATCCTCTGACGCCAAAACGTCAGGTGGGAGCCAGTTGTGGCAGACCAGGGTCCACCCAGTGCCAGCCCCCGATAGGATGATTATCGCCTCAGGGATGCTTGCTCGCTCGTACCGGGCAGTGCCCGCCACCTGCTGATATAGGCCTGCTCGGCCATAAGCTCAAGGGCGGGCCAGCGTTTCCAGCCGCTCGACAATGCGGGTAAGGCGGGTGATGTCCATCATCGGCGGCGTGGCGGCCGCTGGCGCGACACCAGCACGGGTGTCGGACAGCTCATCGGCAAGCATCAGCGCCGTCATCACCAGCAACTGGCCTTCGGGTACGCTGCCCAAGGAAGCCGTGATGCTGTCGGCGCGGACAGCGATTTCGTCGCCCAGGCGTGAAATACGGTCCTCATCGCCATCGCGGCAGCTGATGCGATAGGTGCGCCCAGTGATGGTGAGCAGTGCCTGGCCCATGACGTCAATCCTGCCCGATGAGTTGATCAAGGGCGCGCACGGCTTCGGCGGCGGCCGTTTCGATGCGTTGCAGGCGCACGCGGTCGTCAGCGGCGGCAGTGGCTTCGACGCTCCGGCGCGTCTCGATTGCGGCCAGCGCCGTTTCGAGTCGCACAAGCAGGTTCATCAATTCCGAAATCGCCCCACTCCCCCGCAAACACACTATTGCCAGCTCAATGGCTTGCGCGATGTTTATAAGACGCGATGTCAGCCCGGGTCAAGCCGGCTGCTTGGCGCAATCGCAGTGAACGCCAATTGGAAGGTTGACGCATGCGCGCAGGCTGGGCCAAAGCCGCCCGCAAACGTCACTCACCAACGGGAATCGCTCCCGACCGCGCCGGCCAACTGGCCAGTGCGGATGGTTAATCAGGAACGGCCGTCATGACCGATCTCTCGCGCTGCGCCAACGCCATCCGGGCGCTCGCCATGGATGCCGTCGAAGCTGCCAACAGCGGCCACCCCGGCATGCCGATGGGCATGGCCGATGTGGCGACCATATTGTTTGCCAACCATCTGAAATTCGATCCCGCTACCCCGCGTTGGCCCGATCGCGACCGCTTTGTGCTGTCGGCCGGCCATGGCTCGATGCTGATCTATGCGCTGCTGCATCTGACCGGCTATGCCAGCCCGACGCTGAACGACATCAAGAACTTCCGCCAGTGGCACAGCCCGTGCGCCGGCCACCCGGAAAACACCGAACTGCCCGGCGTTGAATGCACCACCGGGCCGTTGGGGCAGGGCCTGGCCATGGCTGTCGGCATGGCCATGGCGGAACGGCATCTGAACGGCGTGTTCGGTGATGCGCTGGTGGATCATCACACCTGGGTTGTGGCCGGCGACGGCTGCCTGATGGAAGGTATCAGCCAGGAAGCCATCTCGCTGGCCGGCCACCTGAAGCTGGGCCGCATGAACGTGATCTGGGACGACAACAAGATCTCCATCGATGGCCCGGTCAGCCTGTCATCGTCGGAAGACATGGCGGGGCGCTTTGCTGCGGCGGGCTGGCATGTGGTGGCCTGCGACGGCCATGATTTCGCCAGCATCGATGCAGCGTTGACCGCTGCCAAGGCAGATCCACGCCCCAGCCTGGTTGCCGCGCGCACCACTATCGGCAAGGGCGCGCCGACCAAGGCCGGCACCAGCGGCGTTCACGGCAGCGCACTGGGCGCCAAGGAAATCGAAGGCGCGCGTGCGGCGCTGGGCTGGGCCCACGGCCCGTTTGAAATTCCGGCCGATGTGAAAAGCTGGTGGGAGGGGCTGGGCGCGCGCGGTGCCGCCGCCCGAACCGAATGGGAAGCGCGACTGGCCGCCAGCGCCGATGCCGCCGAATTCACCCGCCGCATGGAAGGCCGCCTGCCGGCTGCCGATCCGATGCCGGCCTATCTGGGCAGCCTGGTGGCCACGCCGCCCAAGGTTGCCACCCGCAAATCCAGCGAAATGGCGCTGGATGCGCTGGTGCCGGCGCTGCCCGAATTGCTTGGCGGCTCGGCGGACCTGACCGGTTCGAACAACACCAAGGCCAAGGGCCAGGCGCTGTTCACCGCTGATGATTACAGCGGGCGTTACGTACACTACGGCATTCGCGAATTCGGCATGGCCGCTGCGATGAACGGCATGGCGCTGCACGGCGGGGTGATCCCCTATGGCGGCACCTTCCTGGTGTTCACCGATTATATGCGCAACGCCATCCGCCTGGCCGCCATCCAGCAGATCCGCGTCATCCATGTTGGCACGCACGACAGTATCGGGCTGGGCGAAGATGGCCCCACCCACCAGCCGATCGAGCATCTGGCGAGCCTGCGCGCCATGCCCAATCTGGCGGTG
>NZ_JANPML010000445.1:0-6813 GCF_031422795.1 Sandarakinorhabdus sp. | reverse complement strand
GGCCCGCGATGCCGCTGCCCGCCTGTTGGGCGAAGCGCGGGGGCGGCTGGCCCAGGCCGAGACTGTCGTGGCCCGCGCGGCCGGCGAGGAAGCCAGCCTGAAGACCGCCGCAGCGCAAGCCGCTGCCGATGGCGAACGATTGGCGGCAGAAGCCGAAACCGCCCGCGCCGCCGTGCCGGCCACTGATGCGCTGGCCGCACTGGCTGCCGCGCTGGCTTCGGCCCGCCAGCAAAATGACAGCGCTCGCGCCGCGCAGGCCACGGCCCGCACCGGCGTGGACACCGCCGCCCGCGATGCGGACACAGCCACCCGCCGGCGCAGCGCCATCGCGGCGGAACAGGCCGATTGGCAGCGCCGCATCGACGCCAGCGCCGGCCAGCGCGCCGAACTGGCGCGCCGCCGCGAGGCTGCCGACGAAGATCGCGCCGGCCTTGCCGCCCGCAGCCGCGCCATCACCACCGATCTGGCCGGCCTGGCCAACATCATGCAAACGGCAGATGCCGCCCGCGCTGCGGCCGCTGATCAACTGGCGCAGGCCGAAGCCGCCTTGAACGCCGTCTCCGCGCGCGCCCGCGCCGCTGACGCTGATGTTGGCGAAGCCCGCGAGCTGCGCGCCACCGCCCGCGCCGAAGCCGAGCATCAGGATGGCGCCCGGCTGGAACTGGAGCGATTGTGCGGCGAGCGCTTTCAGTGCCCGCCGCCGCTGCTGCCCGGCCGCTTCGGTTTCGGCATCGAACCCGGCGATCCGGAAGCACTGGCCGAAACGCTGGACGGGCTGACTGGTGAGCGTGACCGGCTTGGCCCCGTCAACCTGCGCGCCGATATCGAACTGAAGGAACTGGAAGAGCAGGCGAAGCTGACCGGGTCGGAAAAGGCCGAGCTTGATACCGCCATCGCTCGCCTGCGGGGCTCCATCGGCAGCCTCAACCGCGAAGGCCGGCAACGGCTGCAGGCGGCGTTCACCGCAGTCGATGGCCATTTCCGCGCGCTGTTCAGCGATCTGTTCGGCGGCGGCGAGGCGCAGCTGGCATTGATTGAATCCGATGATCCGCTGGAGGCCGGCCTTGAAATCATGGCGCAGCCGCCGGGCAAGAAACTGCAGTCGCTCACGCTGTTGTCGGGCGGCGAACAGGCGCTCACGGCGACGGCGCTGATCTTTGCGCTGTTCCTCGCCAATCCGGCGCCGATCTGCGTGCTCGACGAAGTTGATGCGCCGCTGGACGACGCCAATGTCGAACGTTTCTGCGACCTGCTCGACCGCATGGCAGCGCAAACCAGCACCCGTTTCCTGATCGTCACCCACAACGCCGTTTCGATGAGCCGCATGCACCGATTGTTCGGTGTGACCATGGCCGAACCGGGTGTGAGCCAGTTGGTGAGCGTGGATTTGCAGACCGCCGAGAAACTGGTGGCGATGGCATAGCTGGTTTTTGCACCAAGGTTGCACTGCACAATAGTTGACACCCTTGGCCAGCCCCTCTAGGACGCGCGCCATGCTTTGCCGGCTTTCGCTGGTGGGGCCGTCTGCCATACCCGGCGGGCGAAAAGACAACAGGGATTTGCGCCTTGGCCAAACCGCCCACCGACGAGGACAGCCTCGCGCGCCGCATCGCTGCGGCCCGGGCGGCGGAACCAAGCCGGAAGGACGGCGCCAAGCTGCAGGAAAATCAGGGCTGGCAGGCCGCGTCGGAATTCATCGGCGCCATGCTGGCCGGCGGTTTCATCGGCTGGTTCATCGACCGGCAGGCCGGAACCGGCCCCTGGGGTCTGATTGGGATGTTGTTGTTGGGGTTTGTGACGGGGTTGACCCAGTCATTGCGCCGGCAAAAGCGGCTGGATAACCAGTCCGCCAGCCAGGATGAGGATTGAGCGGCCGTGGCCAACCCGATGGAGCAGTTCAAGATTGAAACCATCGTTCCGCTGAATGCGGGCGGGTTCGATCTGTCGTTCACGAACAGCTCGCTGTGGATGCTGATCACGCTGCTGGCGGTTTCGGCCTTCCTGTTCATCGGCACTGCGCGTCCGCAACTGGTGCCGGGCCGGATGCAGGCCGCCGTTGAAATGCTGTATGATTTCATTCGCGACATGCTGCGCGAGAATGTCGGCAAGGATGGCCTGAAATATGCGCCGCTGATCTTTGCCCTCTTCATCTTCGTGCTGTCGTGCAACTTGATCGGCATGGTGCCGTTCGTGCACAGCTTCACTCCCACCAGCCACATCGCCGTCACCTTCGGCCTTGCGATGATCGTTTTCATCCTGGTGGTGATCGTCGGTTTTGCCCGCCACGGCCTGCATTTCTTCTCGCTGTTCCTGCCGGAAGGCACGCCGCTGTTTGTGGCGCCGCTGGTGGCCGCCATCGAATTCCTGTCGTTCCTGTCGCGCCCGTTCACGCTGGCCATCCGACTGTTTGCCAACATGACCGCCGGCCACGTGCTGATGAAGGTGTTCGGCGGCTTTGTGGTGTCGCTGGGCGCGGTCAACATCGGGCTGGGCATCATCCCGCTGGGCGTCAACGTGGCGCTCACCGCGCTGGAACTGCTGATCGCCGTCGTGCAGGCCTATGTGTTCGCGCTGCTGGCCAGCATCTATCTGAACGACGCTGTCAATCTTCACTAAGTCTCTCAACCAATTGCCATTTGTAAAGGACGAACAATGGAAACCGTTGCTGCTTACAAGTTTATCGGTGCTGGCCTGGCCGCCATGGGTGCTGGTTTCGCCGCCATCGGCGTCGGCATCATCTTCGGGATGTTCCTGCAGGGCGCGCTGCGCAATCCAGCCGCTGCCGACAAGCTTGGCGCCCGCCTGATCTTCGGCTTTGCCGTGACCGAAGCTCTGGGCCTGATCGCCGCTGTCGTCGCGCTCGCGCTCGCCTTCAGCTGATGCCTGTTCCGGCGCTCGGCAACCCTGCCGGGCGCCGTTTCACTTGACCTATGCCGGGGATGATCTGTGCCGCAGTTTGATCCTGCCAGTTTCGTATCGCAGCTGTTCTGGTTTGGCGTGATCTTCACGCTGCTCTATTTCGCTGTGGTGCGGCCAACTTTGCCCAAGGTGGGCAAGGTGATCGATGCGCGTGAAACGCAGGTTGCCGGCGATCTTGATCGCGCCGAAGCGGCCAAGGGCGCAGCAGACACGCTGCGCGCTGATCACGAAGCTGCCATGAAGGCCGCGCGTGACGCGGCCCAGGCCGCTGTTGCCCAGGCCCGCGAAACGGCCGCCAAGGCCAGCGACGCACAGCTGAAGGCGCTCAACATCCGACTGGAAGCCGACGCCGATGCGGCGACGGCCTCGCTGGACCTGGCGCGGACAAGCGCCCGTGCCGGCCTTGAAGCCACCATTGCCGATCTGACCAGCGAAGCCGTGGCCAAGCTGGCCGGCATCGACGTGACCCCGGCCGATGTGTCGGCGGCTCTGGCTCAGCGCTGAGGACCGAACATGGCTGAAGAACATACTGCTGCCACCACTGCTGGCACCGTCGCTGCCACGGTCGCTGCCACGGTCGCTGATGGCGGCCATCACGCCGAACCGACCTTGCTCGGTATCGGTGCCGAAGGCTGGGTTTACACCGGCGTTGCCATCTTCATCGTGCTGGCCGTCGTGATCGGCAAGGTGCCGTCGTTGATCGCCAAGGGCCTCGACGATCGTATTGCCGCGGTAAGGAAGCAGCTCGACGAAGCCGCTGCGCTGCGTTCCGAAGCTGAAAAGCTGCTGGGCGAAGCCCAGGCCGCCAAGGCCGCCGCTGAATCGGACGCGGCCACCATCCGGGCCCGTGCGCAAACCGAAGCCGCCGATCTGGTGAAGGCCAGCGAAGCCGCCGCCAGCGAAGCCATCGCGCGCCGCACCGCCGCTGCCACCAGCCGCATTGCTGCTGCCGAACGCACCGCGACGGCCGAACTGAAGGCCGAAGTGGCCGCGCAGGTGACCAAGGCTGCGGCCGCGATCATCGCTGCCCGCTCCGACAAGGAACTGCAGACCCGGCTGACCGACGAAGCCATCGCCGGTCTCGACCGCCGCCTGCACTAGGTTCTGACCCTGGGTTCTGGCGTTAAGCCCAGCAATCCATTGCATGTTCACGGACAGGCTGATAAAATGCCGACCATGATGCATCTTTTGCGACTGAGCCGACGAATCTGACACTGTGCCCGTGATGGTGCAGTGCCTGTTCGTGCTTGTTGTCCTGTCTGCAGAAAGACCATCCTTCCGTGATCACGCTCGTCCCGCTGCTGCTGTCGCATCAGCCCGCCATCGACTCGCTGCTTGACGAACGGTTCGGCCCGGCGCGCCGCAACCGCACGGCTTATCGCCTGCGCGACCGTGCAGAAGTGCTGTCGGCCTATAGCTCCGTGGCTTTTGATGGCGATCAACTGGTGGGCAGCCTGCAATGTTGGCCGATCCGCCTGAAAAGCGTTGGCGGCGCGCGGATGCCGATGATCCTGCTTGGCCCGGTGGCGGTGGCGGCGGCCCGTGAAGGCCAAGGCATTGCCACCGCCCTGATGCGCGCCAGCCTGGCGGCGCTGGACGCTGGCGACAGCCCGCCGGTGCTGCTGATTGGCGATGCGCCTTTTTATGGCCGCTTCGGCTTTTCAGCCGCGGCGACGCGGCATTGGGAATTGCCCGGCCCGGTTGATCACGCGCGCCTGCTGCTGCGCGGGCCTGCCACTGGCCTGCCGCGCATCGCCTGGGTCGAAGCCGTCCCGGTTGAACGGGCGGGCAGCGTCAACCCGTCCCGCCCGGCCAAGGTTGCCTGAGCCACCACTTGCCCTATCTAGGGCCAGTGAGTGCCGAATCGCCTGCGACACGTTTTTCCGAACTGTTGGCCCTGTCGCGGGCCGGCAAGCGCTTGCCGGTGGAGAAATGGCACCCAAGCCATTGCGGCCATAGTGACATGCGGATTGCCGCCGATGGCACCTGGTTCCACGCTGGCTCGCCCATTGGCCGCAAGGAACTGGTGCAGCTGTTTTCCTCCATCCTGCGCCGCGAGGCCGATGGCAGCCATGTGCTGGTGACGCCGGTGGAAAAGCTCGACATCGATGTGGAGGACGCACCGTTCATCGCGGTCGATGCCGATTGGGAAGGCGACGGGCCGGCGCGGCGCATCCTGTTTCGGCTCAATACCGAGGATGTGGTGGCCTGTGGCCCGGATCATGCGCTGGACGTGCGGATCGATACCGATGGCACGCCGCGCCCCTATCTGCATGTGCGTGGGCAGCTGATGGCGCTGGTCAATCGCGCCACCTTCTATCGGCTTGCCGATCTGGCGCTGGCCGAAGGCGGCGATCCACCCGGCCTGTGGAGCAATGGCGCCTATTTTGCCTTTGGAACCAGCGATGCCGCTTGATCGGGTCCGCACGCTGCTCAGCGGCCCGTTCACGCCGCAGCCGCACGGTGATTGGGATCTTGATCATGGCGGCCCGCCGCCGGTCGCCAGTCTGACGCCGGCTGCCGTGCTGATGGCGATTTCGGAGGAGACGGCACCGCAATTGTTGCTGACGCGCCGCACCGCCCATTTGAAAAGCCATGCCGGCCAGGTCGCCTTCCCCGGCGGGCGGCAGGATGCAGAGGATCTGGATTCGGTCGCCGCGGCGCTGCGCGAGGCCGAGGAAGAGGTGGCGATGCCGCGTCATGTCGTCGAAGTGCTTGGCACGCTTGATCCCTATCGCACCGGATCGGGCTATCTTATCACGCCGGTGGTGGGGGTGGTGCCGCCCGGCCTGATGCTGCGCGCCCAGCCGGACGAGGTGGACGAGATGTTCCTGGTGCCCTTGGCGCATGTGCTTGATCCGGCCAATCATCTGCGCCAGTCCGGGCAATGGCAGGGCCAGACCCGGCATTTCTGGTCGATCCGCCACGATCGCCATTATATCTGGGGCGCGACGGCCGGCATGATTATTGCCCTTTCGCGCCGCCTGGAGACTTTGGCGTGAACCTGGGGGTGAGCCTGCATATCCTGCCACCCCAAGCCTGGGCTGCCACTGCGGCGGGTGCGGCGCTGTTGACCGCGCTGGATGCTGCCGCAGGTGCAACCCGGCTGGTGGGCGGCGCCGTGCGCGATGCGCTGCTGGGGCTGGAGGGGGCGGATATTGATCTTGCGACCCGCTTTGCGCCGGACGAGGTGATGAAGCGGGTGCGTGGTGCCGGCCTGAAGGCGGTGCCCACCGGCATCGCCCATGGCACGGTGACCGTGGTGGGGCCAAAGGACGATGGCGGCTTGGTTGCCGAAGTGACCACCCTGCGCCGTGATGTGCAAAGCTTTGGCCGTCATGCGCAGGTGGCGTTTACCGATGATTGGCGCGAAGACGCGGCGCGGCGCGATTTCACGGTGAATGCGCTTTATGCCGATCTGCCGTCGGGCACGCTGCACGATTATTGGGGCGGGCTGGACGATCTGTCGGCGGGCCGCGTGCGCTTCATCGGTGATCCGCTGCAACGCATTGCCGAGGATCATCTACGGATCCTGCGCTTCTTCCGCTTTTCGGCGCGCTTTGCCCAGCAGATGGATGCCGACGGGCTGGCAGCCTGCACCGCCCGCGCCAACGATCTGATGGCGCTTAGCCGTGAGCGCATCGCCATGGAACTGCGGCTGTTGCTGGGCCTGCCCCATCCAGTGGCCACTTTGGCGCTGATGCTGGAGGCCGGCATATTCCGCCCGGTGCTGCCGGAACTGGCGGAAACCCGGCTGCCGGTGCTGGCGGGCACGATTGCCGCCGAAACCGCCGCTGGCCTGGCCCCGGCGTGGGAACGGCGGCTGGCCGCGCTGTTGCCGCCCGGCGAAACCCGCGTCGCCAATGAGGTTGGCGCACGGCTGAAGCTGTCCAA
>NZ_JANPML010000444.1:0-2840 GCF_031422795.1 Sandarakinorhabdus sp. | reverse complement strand
GGGGATGCACCCTAGTCCTAAACGAGCGCACCTGCATGTCCCCAATATATACAGTAACTCCTCGTTTCACAAAATCTTCAACAAATCTGATTAATTTTTCCGAATCTACCAATTCATAATATTTATTCTTGTACTGGATTTTTATCTTTCCTTCTGGAAACCGCCACTTTTTTCTTTCTGCGCTCTCGTTTAGGACTAGGGTGCATCCCCGAGTTCCACAGCCCAAGTCAGCCACATAAAAAATACTGGAAGGCCAAACTCTGTAACGCGCGTCTCCCTCAGGCGGTTTCTGAATCGAAAAATTTGCAACCACAACACGCTCCTTCGCTTCGGACAAACTTTCAGCCTAAGATTCAGAATATATCACCCAACCGATCAACGACAATCGTAGTTTTTCTGGTAAATAGTTCTTGAACGAAATCTGTTCCCGGTGCGCGAGCAATTGTAGACTATGCGAAACCAATCAGCACCGCCCCTGCACACACCACCAGTGCCCCGGCCCAACGGCGCGGAGTCACCGTCTCCTTCAGCAACAGCGCCGCCAGGGCTGCGCCAAACAACACGCTGGTTTCGCGCAGCGCCGTGATCGGCCCGATGGGCGCGCGCATCTGTGCCCACAGCACCAGCATGAAGCCGGCGCTGGAAATCGCCCCGGCAAACAAACCCCGTCGCCAACGCCCATTGGCCGGCGCGATGAAGCCGGTTGGACCACGCCGAAACAACACAAACAGGCTGATCGGCAGAAATGTAAAGATCGCCCCCCAGCCCTTGTAGCTGAACACATCATCGTTGATCCGCACGCCCAGCGCATCGACCAGCGAATAAACCGCAATGGCGGCCCCGGTGAGCAGCGCCCAGCCCGTCGCCGCCAAGGGCGCGTGCCTGTTCACCCCCACCAGCATCACCCCGGCGCTGATCGCCAGCACGCCCAGCCCCTGCCCCCAGCCTGGCACCTCGCTGGCAAAAACCACCGCCGCCACCGTTACCAGCGCCGGGGCGATACCGCGGGCGATGGTGTAAACATGGCTCATGTCGCCGGCGCCATAGCCCTTGGTCAGGGCTGTCCAGTACACAAGATGGACGGCGCTGGAGGCCAATATATAGGGCCATGCCGCCGGCACCGGCGCACCAAACAGCGCAATCAGCACCAGCCCAAACAAGCTGCCGCCGATACCCATGATGGCCACATCGACCATCCGGTCACCCGCCGACCCCTTCAGCGCGAGGTTCCAACTGGCGTGGATCAGCGCCGAAAGCAGGGTGGCGGCAAGGGCGGAAAGCGGAATCACGAGCCTGCCTGTCCCAATGCAATGGCCGAATGATGGATATGTTTTCGTTTCAAGTTGTCGACGCCTTCGGCTGCAGGTTTACCGAATAACTTTGGCGCACATAGTCCGCGTCATGCAGCCAATTGGCGAGCGCATGCGCCATCTCAGGCTTGCCTCCGAAACGCCCTGCGTACAGTTTTAGCGTCTTGTAGAGCATGACATATCTCTGACGAGTGGCTGGCTGGCCCCAATCGCCAGACCAATGCTTAAGAACCGGCACTTCGTGGTTCAGGATCAGATCAATCAATGCCTTGCGATCTAACCAACGGAGGCCGGCGGCCCCTACGCGATAGCCGACCCGCCGCAAGACCGGCGATTCATTTGACCCAATAGACCTTCGGTCAAGTTCGGCCATCGCACGCTCAATGAGTTCACCTGCCGGAGTGCACCAGTCTTTTGCAATCGCGCGTGAGCAGTTGACGACCAGTCGCACCAACTGTTCGTCAGTCATGCGAGCCGGGTCTGCTGCCATGGCCGGGGATCAAAGCCCGTGGAACGCCGCCCAATCGGCCATCGGCGCGCGGGCGGGGCGGGCCGCATTGGCCTTGTCGTCGGGGTCGATGAAGCCGATGGCCATGC
Source organism: Sandarakinorhabdus sp. (assembly GCF_031422795.1). Lineage (GTDB taxonomy): Bacteria > Pseudomonadota > Alphaproteobacteria > Sphingomonadales > Sphingomonadaceae > Sandarakinorhabdus. Next base: position 933 of record NZ_JANPML010000444.1, on the reverse strand, counting down.
CGGTGAACAACATGCGTTCTTCGGGGATGCCAACATACTCCCGTATGGTGTTGGGATAAATCGCCCAGCATTCCTGCGGGCAGCTATCCAGCCCCTCCTCCTTCAGCAGCAGCATCAGCGATTGCAGATACATGCCAAGGTCGCTCCACTGCGGCGGGCCCATGCGTTTATCAACCGAGCAGAACAGCGCCACCGGTGCGTTGAAAAACTGGAAATTGCGCGCAAACCACATCCGCCGCCCGGCCTTGTCTTCACGCGGGATGCCGAGCCGGGCGTAAAGTTCTTCTCCCACCGCAAACCGATAGCTGTTGTGCGGTTCCGGCAACTCCTTGGGATAGATATCATATTCGGTCGGCTCCATCTGGCCGCCGGCCATCAGCTTGCCCAGCATGATGCGCTTCAGCTCATCCAGCTTCTCGCCGCCAACCACATCGATATGCCACGGCTGCAGATTGCCGCCCGATGGTGCCCACGCCGCTGTTTCGATCACCCGGCGCAGCACGGCGCCATCCACCGGAGTGGGTAAAAAGCCGCGCACCGAACGGCGCTGCAGCACGGCATCAGAAACCTTCATCATTTGGCCTTTCCGCAACTTTGCAGTTGGCGCTGGATTGCCTATGGTAGGCGCGTGTTGTCCAGCCTCCCCAATCTGCTCACCCTGTCGCGCATCCTCGCGGTACCCGGCCTCGTGGCCCTGATGTGGGGGCACAACCCGTGGGAATGGCTGGCCGCCTTCGGCCTTTATACGCTGGCGGCGATCACCGATTATTTCGATGGCTATCTGGCGCGCAGTTGGGGCACGGTTTCGAAAATCGGCCAGTTCCTCGATCCGATTGCCGACAAGATCATGGTCGCCGCCACCATCCTGATGCTGGTCGATGCGCAGATCCTGCACGGCTGGAGCGTGATCGCCGGCCTGATCATCCTGCTGCG
>NZ_JANPML010000443.1:0-2589 GCF_031422795.1 Sandarakinorhabdus sp. | reverse complement strand
GCCGCCGGTGGCCACGCCCTTCAAGGCGCAGATGGTCGGCTGATCAATGCCCTGCACGGCGCGCATCACCCGCGCGCCCAGCTGCGCGGCGCGGCGGGCTTCCGTCAACGAGGCCGGCGCGGCCAACCGGCCTTCCATCTCGCCGATATCGGCGCCCACCGAAAAATCCGTCCCCTCGCCGCCCAGCACCACGGCGCGCACATCGCCAGCCCCGCGCAAACTGTCGGCAAGGCGCTCCAGTTCCGCCAGCATCGCCTGGCTCAGCGCATTGCGCTTTTCCGGGCGATTGAGGGTGATGGTGGCGATCTGGTCAGCCACGTGCAGGGTCACAGTCATCTCAGCACTCCACCACGTTCACCGCCAGGCCCCCCTGGCTGGTTTCCTTGTATTTGTGGCTCATGTCGATGCCGGTCTGGCGCATCGTTTCGATCACCTGATCAAGGCTGACCCGGCTCTGGCCGGTCCGATGCAGCGCCAGCCGGGCAGCATTGGCGGCCTTCACCGCGCCGATGGCGTTGCGCTCGATACAAGGGATTTGCACCAGCCCGCCGACCGGATCGCAGGTCAGGCCCAGATTATGCTCCATGCCGATTTCGGCGGCGTTGGCGACCTGCGTGGGCGTGGCATTCCACACCGCCGCCAGCCCCGCCGCCGCCATCGAACACGCCACGCCCACTTCGCCCTGACAGCCCATTTCCGCGCCCGAAATCGACGCGCGCTGCTTGTAGAGCAGGCCGATGGCGCCCGCGGTGGCCAGAAACCGCCGGCGCTGATCAGCCCCTTCGCAATAATGGCGCATCACGGCGGGCAAGATGCCAGCCGCGCCATTGGTTGGTGCCGTCACCACCTGGCCGCCCGCGGCATTTTCCTCGTTCACCGCCATGGCGTAAACGTTGAGCCAATCGAACAACCGCTCCGGTTCATTGGCGCTTCGGCCTTGCTGCAATTGCCGCCACAAGGCTGGCGCGCGGCGTTCGACGTTGAGGCCGCCGGGAAGAATGCCCTCAGTCACCAGCCCGCGATCGATGCAGGCGAGCATCACCGCCGCCACATGATCCAGCCCGGCCTGTGTTTCGGCGCGCGGCCGGAAGGCGTCTTCGTTGGCCAGCACGATGGTTTCCAGGCTGTGGCCGGTGGTTTCGGCGATGGCCAGCAGCTCGGCCGCGCTGCCGAAATTGTGCGGCACGGCGTGGCCGGTCGCCACCCGGTCAGCCGGTGCGGCCTGTTCGAGCTGGCGGCGGCTGGCGATGAAACCACCGCCGGTGGAAAACCAGTCTTCTTCGGCCAGCCGCTGCCCGCCCGCCAGCACGGCAAGGCGCATGGCGTTGGGGTGGAGAAGTTCGCGCGTGTCGTAATCGAGGCTGATATCGGCGGCCGGATCGAATGCGACATCCGCCAGCCGCCCGGATTGTGCCAGGCCAGCCAGATCGCGCTGCGCAGCCGGCGCATCGAAGGTTTCCGGCGCGTGGCCGAGCAGCCCCAGCGCCACCGCGCGCAGCGTACCATGGCCATGGCCAGTGAACGCCAGGCTGCCCTGCAGCGTCACCACCACCCGCGCGCCTTCCGGCCAGCGCTGCTGCGCCAGCCGCTGGCCATAGCGCAAGGCGATGCGCATCGGCCCCACCGTGTGCGAGCTGGAAGGGCCAACGCCCACGCGAAACATGTCGAGCACTGAAAGCATACTGCAATCGTGGACGAGCCAGCGCAGGGCTGCAATGCCTGCCGGAAAATCCAGCCTGTGCGACAGCGCTGCTCAGGCCTAAGCTGGGGTCATGGATGATGTGTTGATCGATCAGGTGAGCCGGCTGTTTGCCCGCGAGGCAACAGAGGAACGGTTGCGCCAGGCCCGCGCCGGGCAGGCGGTGGAGGGCTGGGCAGCAATCGAGGCGGCCGGCGTCGCACTGGCGCTGGTGCCGGAGGCAGACGGCGGTCTGGGGCTGGATGCAGCAACCGTGCTGGCCATCGCCCGCGCCCATGGCCGGGCGGGCGCGCCTTGGCCGCTGACGGAAGCGATACCGCCGCCCGGCCACACCCAGTGGGGGGCCGCACTGGCAACGGCAGAGATCGCCGGCCTGGCTGAAACCGTGCTGACGATGACGCTGGAATGGACGCAGACCCGCCAGCAGTTTGGCAAGCCCTTGTCGAAGAATCAGGCGGTGCAGCACAGCCTGGCGCAGATGGCGGCGGAAACGGCGGCGGCGGGCGCTGCCGTTGGGTTGGCCGGGCTGGGACTGATGGGCGGACATTTGGCGCCAGTGGCGGCGGCCAAGGCCCGCGCCAGCGAAGCAGCAGGCATCGTGGCAGCGCTGGCGCACCAGTTGCACGGCGCCATCGGCGTGACGGCGGACCATCGCCTGCACCTGTTTACCCGCGCGCTGTGGCAAAAACGCGATGCCCACGGCGGCGAGCATGCGCTGCACAGCTCGCTGGGGGCAAACCTGCTGGCGGGCGGCAGCCTCTGGCATTTTGTCACCGACGAGCCGCTGCTCGACCTTGGCGTTACGGCTGCAACCGGTGATCGCTTCCGCTTCCCGGTCGTCGCCGAAAATGCCGAGCGCGCCGCCCTGCGCGCCGACGTGCGCGCTTTCC
>NZ_JANPML010000442.1:0-1633 GCF_031422795.1 Sandarakinorhabdus sp. | reverse complement strand
GCACAGGGGATTAAACTGCGCCACGGTCACCGGGGGGGACGAACGATCATGGCGACACGGGCAACAAGCGCCCACAGCTGGCTGGGCACGCAGGCGCGCATCACCGGGGTGATGGCGCTGATCTTTGCGGCGGCCTTTTCCTTTCACCTCGGCATGGGTCGATCGACCTTTGCCATGCCGCTGATCTGGCATGTCCACGGCGTCATCTTTTTTGGCTGGGTGGGCCTGTCGTTGCTGCAGGCCGGACTGGCGGCGAGCGGCAAGTTGCACTTGCACCGGCCCTTGGGCTGGTTGGGGCTGGCGTGGATCATCGCCATGGTCGCCGCAGGTTTTGCCATCACCATCGCCGTCGCGCAGGCCGGGCGCACGCCGTTCTTTTTCCGGCCGCAATATTTCATGATGCAGAACCCGCTGTCGCTTGTTGCCTTTGCGGCGCTGGTGCTGGGGGCGATTGCCAAGCGGCGCGATACCGGCTGGCACCGCCGCCTGCACCTGTGTGCGCTTGCCTCCATCATGGGGCCGGCGTTCGGCCGACTGCTGCCCTCGCCGTTCCTGATCCCGTGGGCGATGGAAATCGTCTCCATCCCCGGCATGTTGTTCCCGCTCTATCTGGCGTGGCGGGAATGGCGCGCCGGCGAAGGCTGGCATCCGGCATGGACCATCGGGCTGGCGGCCCCGGTAGCGGCGATGGCGCTGGGCTTTGCCCTTGCCACGACGCCACTGGGGGCCGAAGTCTATGCCAATGTGGTTGCCGGAACGCCGGGTGCGGCCATCGATGGCAACGCTTTCGGTGCACCGCCGCCGGGGATGTGAAGTTATGCAGATGCGCCTGTTGTTGATGACGTTGGCGCTGGCCAGCGCAGCTGCTGCCCAGCCGGCCGGATTTCGCGCTGTCCCGGCAGATGCCGTGCAGTGGCGGCCGATACCGAATGGCCAGGGTGCCCAGAGCGCGGTGATCGCCGGCGACCCGTCGCAGCCCGGCACATACGTGATCCGGGTGAAATTCCCGCCGCACGTCATGGACATGCCGCACCATCACAGCCGTGATCGCCATGTGACGGTGCTGCAGGGTCGCTGGGTTGCCGGCACAGGGCCGGATTTCGCGCCCGACAAGGCGCAGGTTCTGTCGGCCGGCAGTTACATGTTCCATCCAGCCGGCGGCGTCCACTGGGACGGTTCCAACAGCGACGACACGGTGATCGTGCAGATCATCGGCGAAGGGCCGGTCACGTCCGCCGATGTCGATCCGGCGCTGGCCAGCTGGGTGAAATTACCGAATTAAAGCTTGTCGATGGGCAGTGACGGCGCCAACGGCAGGCTGGCGGCTTCTTCCTCGATCTTCTTCAAGCCGCGCGCGAACAACAGGCGATCGGCACCGCGAAAACCGATGTGCCAGATGATGAAGACATAGCTGCCCAACATGCCGAAAAAGCCGATGGTGAGCTGAATCGGTTCCGGCGTGCGCTGCACGATCAGGCCCAGACCGAGGATGGGCAGGCCAGCGATCAGCAGCGACCAGCGCCAGCCCGACACCGGGTGGCCCAGTTTCGCCTGCAGCAGCCGCGATTTGACCACCGATTGCAGCAGCGCCGCCAGCGCCAGCGCCAGCGCCGCGCCAACGCCGCCACCAAAT
>NZ_JANPML010000441.1:0-3045 GCF_031422795.1 Sandarakinorhabdus sp. | reverse complement strand
TGTGCGGGTGGTGGCTGCAACCAGCGTCGATCTCACCGCTGCCATCGCGTCCGGGCGCTTCCGCGCTGATCTACTCTACCGCCTTGATGTCATCCACATCGCCATGCCGCCCTTGCACGAACGCCCCGAAGATGTGCCGTGCCTGGTGCAGCATTTCCTGTCGGCAGCGGCGCAACCGGCGCGCTTTACCGCGGCGGCGCTGGAGGCGCTGGCCGGCCAGCCCTGGCCGGGCAATGTGCGCGAACTGAAGAATTTCGTCGAGCGCGCCTGTGTGCATCACGGCGGCGAGACCATCGGCTGCGAAGCGCTGACCCAATTGCTGCGCGGCGCCACCTCGCCGCCGCCAACCAAGGCTGTGCCCCGGCCCAACGAAATGGCGCTGCCGCCAGAGGCGATATCACCCGATCTCGGCGCGGCCACGCTGCTTGGCCCTGACGGTGTCGATTTGAAACAGCTGCTCACTGATCTGGAGCAGGCCTATATCCGCGAAGCCTTGGCCTTGTCCGGCGGCACCATTGCCCGCTGCGCCCGTCTGCTTGGCCTGCAGCGCACGACCTTGATCGAAAAAATGCGGCGGATGCATATCGCGGCGGCCGATTAACCGTCCCGCTGGGTCCAGAAGGCGATCTGCTGATCCAGCTGCACCTGTGTCGCCCGCGACAGTGCCACGGCACGATCCATCGCCGCGAATTGCCGGGTGAGCAGCGTGCGCTGTATTTCAGACGCGCGCTGCACTTTGGCCAGATCCTGATTGGCGCGGTCGCGCTGGCGGGTCAGGCCGTCGCTGGCAATCACGGCCAATTGCGCGATGCTTTGCAGTCGGCCCGGCCGGGTCGGGCTGGCCGGCCCGGACAATTCGCGGAGCAGCGCTTCGGCATCCGCCAGCCGGGTCGGCGGCAGATTGGCCAGCCGGGCGGAATCGACCGTGATGCTGCCGTCGCGCTGGATGCTGACGCCCAGATCGGCGAGCCGCAGGCCATTTGCTTGCGTCACCGGCTCGGTCACCAATCGCGCGATGCGCTGATCGAGTGCGCGGGCGGTGGGATCATTGGCCAGCGGGCCGGGCGCCTCGCCATCCTGCGACGGTCGGCGGAAATCGCCGATCAGCTGGCGCATGGCCTGCAAAGTGCCGACAAAATCCGCCAGCGCACCTGATATGGCCTGGCCGTCGCGCGAGGCGGTGATGGCCACACCGGCCGTGGTGGTGCGGCGCAGCGTCAACCGGGCACCGCTGATGGCATCCTCGATGCGGTTGGACGACCGCGTGATCGCCACCCCGTCCAACACCAGCTCGGCATCCTGCGCCGGCTCGCCCTGCACCATGGTTTCAGCGCCCGGCGTATGGTTGAAACGTTCAAGGCCGGGCGTTCCGGGCGGATCTGGCACGCCGGGCGCGGCGCTGATAATGAAAGCGTTCTGCGCGCCCTCTGCCCCACGCAGCACCAACGTGGCAGTGCCGGTGCTGGCGACGATGCTGGCCGTCACCCCGGCATTTGCATCATTGATGGCCTTGGCCAACCCGGCCAGCGTGTTGTTCGCCGCCGTGATGGTCACATTCACCGATGGCCGCGCACCGGCGGCAAACAGAAAGCTGGTGGAACCCGGATCGGGAGACTTCTGGCCAAAAACAAAGCTGAGCGTGCCCAGCCCGATCGGATCGGCGCCGCTGGCAAACACCGGGCTGTTAAGCCGCTGCCCTGCAGCCAGTTTGTTCACAACCACGCCCGATGCCACCGCGCCAGCGGGGCCAATCCCGACCCGTTCAACACTGACGGCGGCATCGCTGCTGGCCAGTTGCAGGCCCAGTTCGCCCGTCCGCACCCGCGAATCGAGCGACGATGCAATGCCGGAGAGCGCCGAACGCAGCTGGCCCAGCGCCGAAATGCGAGCCTGCAACTGCTCCACCCGCCGGGTGAGCGGTGCGGAGCGGGATTCGCGCTCCACATTCACCAGGCCATCGACAATGGCGCGGCTGTCCAGCCCGGAACCGGCGTTGAAGGTGGTGAGCGGATTGGTGGCCATGGTAACCCCTTATAACGGCAGCGGCGCGCCGGCTTTGCGCGGCTCGCCATTCTCGTCGAAATCCAGGGTGGGCGGCACGAACACATCGGGCACCGCTTCGCCTTCGGGATCGTCGAAACGCATGACAAAGGCCAGGATCGTCGCCACCGCCTGGAACAGTTCGGGCCGCACCATCTGGCCGCGTTTTGCCGACCAGAACAGCGCGCGCGCCAGCCGCGGCGTGCGGATGATCGGCAGCTTCAGCTCCCGCGCCGCCGCGATCAGCGCGTGCGCCATGTCGAGCCGGCCCTTCTCCACCACCACCGGCGCCTCGTCTTCACCGGCGCGGTAGCGCAGCGCCACGGCAAAGTGCGTCGGGTTGACCACCACGACACTGGCCGTCGCCAGCCCCTTCTTCATGCGGCCCTGCGCCGCCGCCATCTGCGCGCGGCGCACGGCGGCCTTCAATTCCGGCGCGCCTTCATTCTCGCGGGATTCGCGCTTGATCTCGTCGCGGCTCATCATCAACTGCTGCTCGCGCCGCCACCAGGCAAAGCCCGCATCCACCGCCGCCACCACCGCCAGCAGCAGTGTGGCCGCCATCGCCAGCCGCAGCAGCGCCGCGCCGATCATCGGCAGCCCGCCTTCCTCCAGCCCGACCAGGCCCGGCAGCAGCGGCTGCAGCACCATCATCGCCAGCGCCGCCATGCCGCCGATTTTCAGCAGCGCCGTTGCTGCCCCGGCCACGCCCTGCCAACCAAACAGCCGCTTCAGGCCGTTCATGGGCGACAGGCGCGACAGTTTCGGCGCAGCCAGCTTGGCACTGACATGGCGGGTCGTCGCCAGCTGCACGCCAAAGGCGGTCACCGCCACCATCAGGAACAGCGCCAGCGGCCACGCAACCGGCAGCCGGCGCAGCAGCGTGCGCGGATCGGCAGCGGCCGCGCGGCCCAGGCTGTCGGCCAGGAATCCCGCCAGATCCTGCCACAACGCCGGGCCGGCCAGGCTGAGGAACAGGGTCGCCACCGCAATGCTGGCCGCCGG
>NZ_JANPML010000440.1:0-1690 GCF_031422795.1 Sandarakinorhabdus sp. | reverse complement strand
CGACAAGACCGGCACCCTCACCCTCGGCGCACCGGAGCCGGTCGATCTTCATCTGCTGGATGCCACCCAGGCCGGTGTCGCGCTGGCGCTGGCGCAGTGCAGCCGTCACCCATTGTCAGAAGCCCTGCGCACGGCTCTCACCGCCGCCGGCACCGTGCCGCAGCAGGTGACATCGGTGCGCGAAACACCCGGGATTGGCCTTTCAAGTCAGTGGCAGGGACTGGTCGTGCGCCTCGGCCGGCCAGAAACGGACGCGGGCGACACCATGGCCGCCGCGCTCAGCATCGGTGACGCGCCAGAGGTGCTGATCCGCTTTGCCGATCCGCTGCGTCCAGCCGCGCTGGCGACCATCGCCGACCTGACCGCGCTCGGTCTGCCGTCACGCATCCTGTCCGGCGATCGACCGGGGCCGGTGGCAGCGGTCGCGGCGGCGCTTGGCATCAACGCTCAAGGCGGGCTCAGCCCGGCAGACAAGCTTGCCGAGATCAAGACACTGGCCGCCAGCGGCCACCGCGTGCTGATGGTGGGCGACGGCCTCAACGACGGCCCGGCGCTGGCCGCCGGCCATGTCTCCATGGCGCCGGGTTCGGCCGCCGATGCCAGCCAGAATGCCGCCGATGCGGTATTCCTGGGCAGCAGTCTTGCGCCGGTTGCCACCGCCATCCGCGCGGCGCGGGCGACACAGCGCATCGTCAAACAAAATTTCGCGCTGGCCATCGGCTACAATATCATCGCCGTGCCGCTGGCCATTGCCGGCCTGGTCACCCCGCTGGTTGCCGCGCTCGCCATGTCGGGCTCGTCGATCATCGTGGTGGCCAATGCGCTGCGATTAAAGCGATTGGGCGCTTGAAAGGCTCGACACGATGAACGGCATCCTGATCCTCATCCCGGTGGCGCTGGGCCTTGGTCTGCTTGGCCTGTTCGCCTTCTTCTGGGCGGTGGGGCGCGGCCAGTTCGACGACCTGGACGGCGCTGCCCTGCGCATCTTCATGGATGATGAGCCCGCCGCAAAGGAGCCTCCCGATGCTGCGCCGTGATCCGCTCGCCTATCTGCCGGCCCTGCTGGCGATCACGCTGACCGCACTGGCGGTTCCAGCGCGCGCCGAGGCTCTGCTGATCAGCCTGTGCAGCGGCGGCAGCCTGCCTGACCAGCCGGTCCGCGATTGCGATCCGGCCTGCCGTGTTGGCTGCAATCGCGAGAAGAAAGCCTCAGGCCAGCTCTGACGGTGCGGGCGCCGCGCCGGCCAGATCCGCCATGCGCGCCGTAAAGGCGATCTTCAGCGCGTCCGACAGCGAGCCAACCCCCAGTTTCGACATCAGGTTGGCGCGATGGATTTCAACGGTGCGCGGGGAAATGCCCAGATCATAGGCGATCACCTTGTTGGACTGGCCTTCCACCAACCCATTCAGCACGTCACGCTCGCGCGGGGTCAGCCCGTTCAGCTGAGCGCGGGCCTGATCGGCCAGCCGGTTCAATTCCGCGCGGCCATCATTGTGCCGCAGCGCCTGTTCCAGCGACGCGATCACGGCGGCCTTCTCGAACGGCTTTTCCAGGAAATCCACCGCCCCGGCCTTCATCGCCCCCACGGCCAGGCCCACATCGCCATGGCCGGTGATGATGATCACTGGCAGCAGTATTGTGTTTATTTATTTTTTGTAGGTTGGCATTCTCCGGGATTTTGTTGATCAG
>NZ_JANPML010000439.1:0-6186 GCF_031422795.1 Sandarakinorhabdus sp. | reverse complement strand
TGGCGCAGTGCTGATGGCGGTGCTGCTCGCCAGCCGGCCGCTGCGCCGCCATGTCGGCCCGGTGATGTTTGCCAGCGTTGGGGTGTTTGGCCTGGCCACCATCGTTTTTGGCCTGTCCACTTCTTACCCGCTCAGCCTGGCTGCGCTGTTCGTGCTCGGCGCGGCCGATGCGATCAGCGTGTTCGTGCGCGGCAGCCTGATCCAGCTGCACACGCCCGACGATATGCGCGGCCGAGTGAGCAGCGTGTCGGGCCTGTTCATTTCGGCCAGCAACGAACTGGGGGAACTCGAATCCGGCCTCGCCGCGCGCACTATCGGTGCGGTGCCGGGCGTGGTTATCGGCGGCGTTGGCGCCATCATCGTCACCCTGTTGTGGGCGTGGCGCTTCCCGCAACTGCGCCTGGCCGACCGGTTCGAGGCGCAAAAGCTGGACTGAGAATTCCGCCGTTGGCGCAGGCGCTCGCTGCGCCTAAAAGAGCTGCAAACAACCGGAAGGTGCCGCGATGAAGGCCAACAACATCCTCGAAACCATCGGCCGCACACCGCACGTGCGGATGGCCAAACTGTTCCCCAACGCCGAAGTGTGGATCAAATCCGAACGCACCAACCCTGGCGGTTCGATCAAGGATCGCATCGCGCTGGCCATGATCGAAACCGCCGAAGCCGATGGCACGCTGAAACCCGGTGGCATCATCGTCGAACCGACCAGCGGCAACACCGGCATTGGCCTTGCCATGGTGGCGGCGGTGAAGGGCTACAAGCTGATCCTGGTCATGCCCGAAAGCATGTCGATCGAACGGCGGCGGCTGATGCTGGCCTATGGTGCCAGTTTCGATCTGACGCCGCGCGAAAAGGGCATGAACGGCGCCATCGCCCGCGCGCTGGAAATCGTGGAGTCCACGCCAAACAGCTGGATGCCGCAGCAATTCGAAAATCCGGCCAACATCGATGTGCATGTGAAAACCACGGCAGAAGAGATTTACGCCGATTTCACAGGCACGCCGCCCGATGCCATCATCACCGGTGTCGGCACTGGCGGCCATATCACCGGCGTCGCCCTGGTGCTGAAAGCCCGCTGGCCGAAACTGAAGATCTTCGCCGTCGAACCCGCCGCCTCCCCGGTGATATCCGGCGGCTCGCCCAGCCCGCACCCGATCCAGGGCATCGGCGCCGGCTTCATTCCGAAGAATCTCGATGTGGCGCTGCTGGATGGCGTGGTGCAGGTCGATGCCGCCGATGCCAAGGCCTGGGCGCTGCGCTCGGCCGCCGAGGAAGGCATGCTGGTCGGCATCTCATCCGGCGCGACGCTCGCCGCCATCGCCCTGAAACTGAAGGAAATGCCCACCGGCGCGCGGATCGTCGGCTTCAACTACGACACCGGTGAGCGTTACCTGTCGGTGCCGGAATTCCTGCCCGGCGGTTGAACCCAGAAGATCAGACAAATATGCCTCCGGCGGCTAGGGGCTGAGCCCCTGGACCCACTTTCGTTTGCGCGCGCTGCACGACTCGATTTGGGCTTGAAGCGCGATAAAAACAAATGGGTGCAGGCCTCAGGCCTGCCCGCCGGAGGCTCTGCTCGCCTGTTCTTCAACCCCTGCCACGCACCGGCTGCGGCACCAGTTCCACCACCAATATCTCGCCGCGCGTGCCGATCCGCAGCGGCACCACCGACGTGCCGATTCCGGCTGAGACGAGCAACTGCTGACCGGCGGCGTTGCGGAACAGGCCGCGCCGCACCTTTTCATAGTGCGGCGCCAACCGCGGCCAGCCGAAAATGTCGATCTGCCCGCCGTGGGTATGGCCAGACAGCATCAGATCAACCGCTGGCGGCAACTGGTTCAACAGCAGCGGTTCGTGCAGCAGTGCCAGCAGTGGCTTGCCAGGGCGCGCACGGGCAGCGGCGGCCCGCAGGCCCTGAATTGGCCGGTGCCCCAGAATGAGATCATCGCTGCCCACGATCTGCAGCGGCCCGACATCCACCAGATCGCCAGCCAATAGTTTCAGGCCGAAATGGCGCATCACCCAGCGGATCCAGTAGGGATCATCGTGATTGCCGGGCACGTTCCAGACACCCAGCGGCGCCTTCAGCCGGGTCAGCGGGCGCAGCGCATCTTCCAGCCGCATCGGCGGGTCCCAGATCTTGCTGGCGTGATAATCGCCGGTGATCACCACCAGATCGGGCTTCAGCGCGTTCACCTGATCCATGATGCGGTTCAACCGCACCTGCGGCATGTCCCAATTGCTGCCGTGCGTATCCGAAAGGTGGATCAGCCGAACCGGGCGCTGCAAGCCGGCCAGTTCGACGCGGTAGTGCACCACGGCCGGATCGCGGATCGCGCCAAGCCAGCCAGCCCAGCCGATCCCGACAGCCAGGCCGAACATCAATAGCAGAAAACGCTTCAAACGCGGGCCTTGTTTTCCTTTTCCTCGGCGAGGAAAGCCTTGAACGGGTTCAATTTTTCGGCCGTGCCGCCATTTGCGACCCGCCTGATCTGCTGGTAGTACCACGACTGTGCGGCAAATCCGTTAAGGGTCCGAACCAGCTTGAACGGCGAGGTGGGGCTAAGCCAACCGGGCCCGATCGATAGCCGTTCTTCAAAACGCGGCAGTTCATCAAGATGGCCGTCGAGCAGTTCGGCGACACAGTCCGGTTCGGCACACAGCGGCCGGGCGACGCCGACAAAATCGATGCCGCTGGCCAGCGCGTCGTTCATGGCTTCGAGGCTGCGGAACCCGCCCGTCACCATCAGCGGCGGGGTTTTCGCCGCCATCAACGCCCTTGCCAGTTGCACGAAATAGGCTTCGCGGGCCCGCGTCGATTGCTGCTTGGGTTCATCGCGCGGGGCCAGCCCATCCATGTCCATCATCGCCGGCTGTTCATAGGTGCCGCCCGACAATTCGAGGCAATCGACGCCCAGATCGGCCAGCCAGCCGGCCACGGTCAGGCATTCATCAAAGGCGAAACCGCCCTTCTGGAAATCGGCGCTGTTCAGCTTGACCGAGATGGTGAAATCCGCCCCCACCGCCGCCCGCACGGCCTTCACCACTTCGGTGAGCAGCCGCGCCCGGTTTTCCAGGGCGCCGCCCCATTCATCCTCGCGCCGGTTGGCCAGCGGCGACAGGAACTGGCTGAGCAGATAGCCGTGCGCCGCGTGCACCTGCACGCCGGTAAAGCCGGCTTCCCGGCTGACAGCGGCGGCGTGGGCCCAGCGCGCGATGAGATCGTGGATTTCGGCCCCGGTCAGCGGCACCGGCATGCCAAACTGGCCGCCCGGCAAGGCCAGTTGCACCGCCGATGGGGCCTTGGGTGTCGGGTTGACGCTCTTCTGAGTCTGGCGGCCAGCGTGGCTGATCTGCACCCAGGCCTGCGTGTCACCGCTGGTCGATGCCGCCGCCCAGCGCGCCCACGCCGCCTTGGCCTCGGCAGTCAGCGGGCCATCGACGATCACATTGCCCGGCCGTTCAAGGTGGCCGCGATCAATCTGCACGTTGCCGGTGAGCAGCAGCCCGCAGCCGCGATCCGCCCAGCGGCGATACAGGGTTTCATGCGCCTGGTTGGGCAGCCCGTCACGAAAGGCCAGCCCCTCGGTCATCGCCGCCTTGGCGACGCGATTGCGGAACTGCTGGCCGTTCGGGAGGACGAAGGCTTGGCTGACGTTGGACATGACGGACCCCGGTTTAGCGGCAAGGTGCCTTGGTGGCGCGACAAGGGCAAGCGCCGAGATGCCTCCCCTCCCCTTCAGGGGAGGGGTTGGGGGTGGGGACGTGCCGCAAGAAATCACCAGTAAGGGCTTGTGGCGCTGCCCCACCCCCGACCCCTCCCCTGAGACGCAGTCGAGCGGAGCTCAACGGGAGGGGAGAAGTGCTTACGCCGCCTGCTTCGCCGCCATGGCATAGAAGCTGTCACCGCGCGCCGCCATGTCACGCAAATATTGCGGCGGCGCAAAACGTTCGCCGTGCGCCTGCGCCAGCCGATCCAGCGTGGCGACAACATTGGCGATGCCCACGGTATCCATGTGGCTGAACGGCCCGCCGGTGAACGGCGCAAAGCCCCAGCCGAAGATCGCGCCCAGATCACCATCCTGCGGCGTTTCCAGCACGCCTTCGCCCATGCAGCGCGCGCATTCGACGAGCTGGCGATAAAGCAGGCGTTCCTTCACATCGGCCGGCGTCGGCTGTTCGGCAGCCAGGCCGCCCGCAACCGTTTCCACCAGTTCCGGCCACAGATATTTCTTGCCGCCTTCGGGATAGACATAAAATCCCTTGGCGTTCTTGCGGCCCTGGCGGCCAAGTTCGTGCATCTTGCTGATCACGCCATCGGCCGGGCCGGGCTTGTAGGCATCGCCCAGATCGGCGCGCGTCTGCTGGCCAACCTTGTAACTGAGATCGAGGCCAACTTCGTCGTTCACCGCCAGCGGACCAACCGGCATGCCCATCTGCTTGCCGATATTTTCGATCAGCGCCGGCGTGGTGCCTTCGCCCAGCAGCGCCAGGCCTTCCTGCACATAGGTGCCAAAGCAGCGCGAGGTGTAGAAACCGCGGCTGTCGTTGACCACGATCGGGGTTTTGCGGATCGCGGCGACATAATCCAGCGCCTTGGCGATGGCTTCCGGGCCGGTTTCCTTGCCCACGATGATTTCCACCAGCGGCATGCGTTCCACGGGCGAGAAGAAGTGGATGCCGATGAAATTGGCCGGCTTGCTCCATGCCTTGGCCAGGCCGGTGATCGGCAGTGTCGACGTGTTGGAACCGAAGATGACATCGGGGCCAACCACGGCTTCAGTCGCCTTGGTCACGTCCGCCTTGATCTCGCGGGTTTCGAACACCGCTTCGATGATCAGGTCGCAGCCGGCCAGATCGGCGTAATCCGATGTCGGGTGGATGCGATCGAGGATGACCTGCGCCTTGTCGGGGTCCATGCGCTTCTTGGCGAGCCGGTCGGCGGTATATTGCTTGCCCTTCTCCGCCGCCGCCAGATCACGATCGAGCAGCACCACCTCGATGCCGGCCTGCGCCGTCACCATGGCGACGCCGGCGCCCATCAGGCCAGCGCCGAGCATGCCGATCTTCTTGGTCGGCATCGGCGCAATGCCCTTGGGCCGGCGCGCGCCCTTTTCAGCGGCCTGCTTCGACACGAACAGGCTGCGGATCATGTTGCCCGCCTGCGGATCGGCCACCACCTTGGTGAAATATTTGGATTCGATGCGGATGGCGGTGTCCATCGGCACCTGCGTGCCTTCAAACACCGCGCTCAGGATGGCGCGTGGCGCGTTCATGTTGTCACCGGCATTCACGTGCGTCATGGCGTTGCCGCCCACGAACACTTGCGCGAAATTCGGGTTGAGCGCCGTTGCCGGCCCGCCCGGCATCTTGAAATTCTTGGTGTCCCACGGCTGCACGCCGCCGTTCGGATTGGCCTTCACCCACGCCTTGGCGGCGCTGATGATCTCACCCGCTGGCACCACGGCCTGCGCAACGCCAAAGCCCAGCGCTTCGGCGGGGCTCATGTTCTTGCCTTGCAGCAGGTACATCAGGGCCGGCTGAATGCCCATCAGGCGCGGCAGGCGCTGGGTGCCGCCGGCTCCCGGAAACAGGCCGACCATGATTTCCGGCAGGCCCAGCGTGATCTTGGGATTGTCGGCGATGACGCGATAATGACAGGCGAGGATGAACTCGAGCCCGCCGCCCAGCGCCAGGCCATTCACGGCTGCCGCCACCGGCTTGCCGCAGGTTTCCAGATCGCGCAGCAGCTTGTTGAGGCCGAACACGCCATCGAACAGCGCGGCCATCTTCGACTTGCCTTCCGGCAGCGCCGCGCCCGAGCCGAACAGCGCACCCATGCCCTTCAGATCAGCCCCGGCCATGAAGCCGCTGGCCTTGCCGCTGGTCAGCACGGCGCCCTTCACGGCGTCGTCGGTCTTCAGCCGCTCGATGGCGGCGGCCAGATCGGCCTGCACTTCAGGCGTGATGACGTTCATCGACTGGCCGGGCACGTCGATGGTGAGCAGCAGGATGCCATCGGCATCGAGTTCAGTGTGGATGGCAGTGGTCATGTGAAGGTCCCTTTCTGCTCCCCTCCCCTTCAGGGGAGGGGCTGGGGGTGGGGAAGTGCCCTCCCGCGCCGCCCTCCTTCTGATTCCAATGACTTGGCCCCCCCCCCCCCCCCCCCCCACAGGGGGGGGGGGG
>NZ_JANPML010000438.1:0-3017 GCF_031422795.1 Sandarakinorhabdus sp. | reverse complement strand
ATCTTCAACATCGCCGCCGATATCGCCGCCATGGGCGAGGCCGCGCGCCTGGTCACCGGCTTGCCGCGCCTGCCGCTGATGGTGGGCTTTGCCGTGCTGTCGCTGGGGCTGCAGATTTTCGTGCCCTATCATCGCTATGTCGGCCTGCTGAAATGGCTCACCCTGTCGCTGTTGGCCTATGTGCTGGTGGTGCTGGCGGTGGGCGTGGACTGGCGCGCGGCGCTGGCCGGCCTGTGGCCCAGCCTGCCCGCCGGCAGCGCCACCACCGTGGTCGCCATCCTGGGCACCACCATCAGCCCCTATCTGTTTTTCTGGCAGAGCGCGCAGGAGCTGGAGGAGATGCAGCTGGAACACGCCCGCCCGTTGCTGCAACGCCCGCGCGCCGCGCCGCGTGAACTGCAGCGGCTGATGAAAGACAGCGCCGCCGGCTTCCTTGTCACCATGACGATCTCGTTGTGCATCATCGCGGCAACGGCTGCCACGCTGCACGGTGCCGGCACGACCAGCATTGCCACGGCCGCCGATGCCGCCGCTGCCTTGCGGCCGATTGCCGGCGATTTCGCTTTCGCGCTGTTTGCCTGCGGCATCATCGGCACCGGCCTGCTGGCGGTGCCAGTGCTGGCGGGCTCTGCGGCCTATGCGCTTGCCGAAGTGATGGGCTGGCGCGCCGGTCTTGAGCTGAAACCCCGCGAGGCCGGCGGCTTTTACGGCGTCATCTTCCTCGCCGTCACCGCAGCGCTGGCGCTCGATCTGATCGGCATTGATCCGATTCTGGCACTGTTCTGGTCAGCAGTGGTCAACGGGCTGGTGGCGGTGCCGGTGATGTTGGCGATCATGCTGCTGGCCAGCCGCCGCGCCGTGATGGGGAATTTCCGGGCGCGCGGCGCGCAAGCACTACTGGGCTGGGGCGCAGTTCTGCTGATGACGGTGGCGGCGGCAGGAATGGCGCTGCTCTGAAACGCAACCGCCCGGCACGCCGCCCGGTATCAGCGCGGCCGGTATCAGCGCGGCCGGAACCGGCTCGCCGTCAGATTTTCGGTGATCGTGCGTTCCAGATCAGCAACTTCGGCCATCAGCCGGCGGTGGCTTTCTGCCGCCTGAGCATGGGCTGCTGCCAGCGCCAGGTGCCGGGCCTTGTCATCCGGGCTGTGGCCCTTGGCAATGATGCGGCGTTCATGGTCGCGCATTTCGCTGCCGTGGCGATCAAAGCTGGTATCATGTCGGCGCAGCGCGGCGGCAACCGCCTCCAGCCGGCGGGCCGCCGCCATGTGCTGGGCGTTCCAGCGCGCCTGTTCATCGATCCAGCTGCGATGCTGGCCGATCATCGCTGCATCAACCGCAGCGGGCTTGCCCGCAAGGGCAGCAGTTGGGGCAGCAACAAGGGCAAGCGAGACGAGCGCGATCAGCATGGTGGCACCTCTTTGAGAAACATTGCCATAATGTAATCTTCTTTGCGGCAACCGCAAGGCCCGCCGGCTTGCAAGGCCCCGGGCAACGCCTATTCTGACGCAACGCATCAACAAGGAACCCTATCATGGTGACGCTCACCCGCCCCGAAGGCACGGAATCCGACGATCTGACCCTGTCGCGCCGCGCTGTGCTGATTGCCGCCGGCTATGCCGCGTTCGATGTGGGCGCCAATGCCGAGCCGGTGAAGACGCCCGAAGACGGCCTGATCAGCGGTTGGGAAACCCTGCCCGGCGGCCTGCCCGCCTTTGTCGCCCGCCCAGCCGGAAAGGGCAAACACGCCGCCGTGATCGTGGTGAACGAAATTTTCGGTGTCCATGAATGGATCAAGGATGTCTGCCGTCGCTTTGCCAAGGCCGGCTATGTCGCCATCGCGCCGGAGTTTTTCTTCCGCGGCGATCCCGACAAGACTTTGGCCAAGCTCACCGATTTCACTGCCATCCGCGCCATCGTTGCCAAGGCCGGCAACGAACAGGTGATGGGCGATGTGAAGACCACACTCGACTGGCTGGGCACCCAGAAATTCGTGCATGCCAAGAAGGTTGCCATCACCGGCTTCTGCTGGGGCGGCGCGGTCACCTGGATGGCCGCTGCCCGCTTCCCCGAACTGAAGGCCGGCGGCGCCTGGTATGGCCGCCTGAAGGGTGACCCCGGCACCGAAGGGCGCAAGTGGCCGATGGAAGTGGTGGCCGATCTCAAGGCCCCGGTGCTCGGCCTCTACGGCGCGCTCGACAAGGGCATTCCGGTCGCCGATGTGGAGGCGATGCAGGCCAAGCTGAAAGGCTCAAAAAGCAGCATCATGCTCTACAAGGACGCTGATCACGGCTTCCTCGCCGATTACCGCCCCAGCTACAACGCGGCGGCCGGCACGGACGCGTGGGATCGGCTGCTGGCGCATTTCAAGGCGAGCGGGGTGTAAGCCGTCACCTCTCCCCACGAGGGAGAGGTCGAGAGACAGCGTAGCCGGCCCGGGAGAGGGGTCTGCACACCGAAGGCAAGACCGCCCCTCTCCCGCCGCTCGTTCCGCGCGAGTCGACCTCTCCCCGGCGGGGAGAGGTAAGATCAAAACCCCACGAACCGCGCCGCTTCGTCAACGCTCTTGCGCTCCGAAACCACGGCGTTGGCGGGGAAGCTTTCCTCCGGCCAACCGATGGCGACGGCTTTCATGATCACCTGATCATCGGCGATGCCGGCATGTTCGCGCACCACGGGCGATTGCATGATGCCCTGGCTGTTGATCACCGCGCCCAGCCCGCGCGACCAAGCGGCGTTGACCAGCGCGGTCGAAACCGCGCCACAATCGAACGGCGTGTCGTCGCTGCCAGAAAGCACCTTGTCGTAAGTGATGATCACGCACACCGGCGCATCGAACTGGCGGAAGCCGCGCAGCACCCAGTCCATCCGGGCGGGCGCGTCATCACGCGCGATGCCCATGGCGCTGAACAATTGCTTGGCAACGCCGATCTGGCGTTCGCGGTGGACGCCTTCGAATGCCGTGCCGGTGCGGAACTCGCGGCTGTGCGGCACGCCGGCCATGTTGCGTTCGGTAT
>NZ_JANPML010000437.1:0-1698 GCF_031422795.1 Sandarakinorhabdus sp. | reverse complement strand
CATGCCAAGCTGGCGAAAGATTGCGGCGTGCCGCGCGCCATGGTGCCGATCAACGGCAGCGCCATCCGCCTGGCTCCCGATGGCCCCAAGCTGCTCAGCCATGAAAAGGCCGGCCGCCTGGTGCTGGATGGCGATGTGATCCTGCCGTCAGACGGCGCCACCATCGTCGAACGCCGCCGCATGTCCAGCTATGGCCTGATTGCGGTGAGCGTCGTTGTCGGAAAGAACGGCCTGCCAGCCGCCACCCCCAAGGTGAGCGCCCACGGCGTGCCGGTGGAGGAAGACAAGGACGATTTCCTCGCCCAATGCGCGCAAGCCGCCGAAAAGGCCGCCGCCAAGAGTGATCCCAAGCGCCCGGAACATTATGCCGAAGCCATCCGCGTCGCCGTGCGCCGCATCGCCCGCGAATGGACCGGCAAGAAACCGGTGACGGATGTGCAGGTGACGCGCCTTTGAAGCCGCAATCCGCCCTGGCCATCTACCTGCTGTTCTGGACGCTCACCCTCTTCGCCGTCCTTCCCTTCGGCGTGCGCACCCACCACGAAGACGGCAGCGAGCCCATCGCGGGCCAGGCCAGCTCCGCCCCCAGCAACCCGATGATCGGCAAGAAACTGCTGTGGACGACGCTGATCAGCGGCGTGATCTTCGGACTGTTCATGGCCAATTATGAATTTGGCTGGATCGGCGTGGACGATGTGCCGTTCTGGCGCACGCGCGGGCCCTATGCGCCGGGGTTGAAGTAGCAGAAGCAATGCCGCCGGAGGGCAGGGGCCACTATATTTCACTGCCGCCAATCAGCCCTGCATTGCCGCCGTCATCCGGCCAAAGAACACGCCGTCGTCCAGTGTGTCGCTCATCGCGATCCAGGCGTCGTCGCTCATGCGGGTGCGCATGCCGATGAACATCTGCGAATCGTCGCCGCACAGCGTGCGGAACGCCGTGTTGCGGCCGCTGACGATATCGAGCACGGCGTTTGCCACCACGGCGGGCGGCGTGCCCTTATCCGCATCGGCGTTCATGGCCACCATGCGGCGGCCGCTGGGGTAGGCACTGTCGGCGCGCGGTTGCGGCAGGTTGGCGACGGCCATATCGGTGGCGATGATGCCCGGTTCGATCAGCGCGACCCGCACGCCGAAGGGGGCGAGTTCCTGTGCCGCCACTTCGCTGGCGGCTTCCAGTGCGAATTTCGATGGGCCGTAGGCGCTGTGTGAGAACACCGCCATACGCCCTGCGATCGACGAGAGGTTGATGATCAGGCCCTGGCGGCGCTCGCGCATCGCCGGAATCACCGCCTTCATGCAGCGCAGTGGCCCAAAGAAATTGGTGTTCATCACCGCCTGGATCATGGCCATGGATTCATCTTCCAGGGCGTTGATCGAAAGGATGCCGGCGTTGTTGATCAGTACGTCGATGCTGGCCATTCCGGGTTGTGCAAACAGCGCAGCAACCGACGCATCATCATCGACATCGAGCGCGGCGAGGCTGATGGCCAGGCCTTCCTGCGCGGCAATGGTGGCGAGATCGCTGCCGCTGGGATCGCGCATGGTGGCCACCACATCATGCCCGGCGCGGGCCAGGGTGAGCGTGATTTCCCGGCCAATGCCGCGCCGTGCGCCCGTTACCAATATGCGTGCCATGCTGCTCTCCATCACCCGGCGCTGTTTCCGCACCAATCAATGAAGGGACAGACTGACGTCG
>NZ_JANPML010000436.1:0-8489 GCF_031422795.1 Sandarakinorhabdus sp. | reverse complement strand
ACGATAACGTTTTCCTTGAGACCGGTCAGGGTATCGATCTTGCCCTGCACCGCGGCTTCGGTGAGCACGCGGGTGGTTTCCTGGAACGACGCCGCCGAAACGAACGACTTGGTCTGCAGCGAGGCCTTGGTGATGCCGAGCAGCACCGGCTTGCCAGCGGCCACGCGACCATCCTGACCCAGCTTGGCGTTCTCCTCGTCCATTTCCTCGCGGTCGACCTGTTCGCCCACCAGCAACGTGGTGTCGCCGCTGTCGGTGATTTCCACCTTCTGCAGCATCTGGCGCACGATCACTTCGATGTGCTTGTCGTTGATGCGCACGCCCTGCAAACGATAGACTTCCTGGATTTCGGCGCAGAGATATTCGGCCAGCGGCTCGACACCCAGCACTTCCAGAATGTCGTGCGGGTTGGGGTTGCCATCGATCAGATAGTCACCACGGCGCACGAAATCGCCTTCCTGCACGGCCACGTTCTTGCCCTTGGGCACCAGATACTCGGCGACGTCCCCACCATCTTCCGGACGGATGTTGATGCGGCGCTTCGTCTTGTAATCCTTGCCGAATTCCACACGCCCATCGACACGCGCAATCACTGCGTTGTCCTTGGGGATACGGGCTTCGAACAGTTCGGCCACGCGCGGCAGACCGCCGGTGATGTCGCGGGTCTTGGCGGCTTCACGCGGAATGCGCGCCAGCACGTCACCAGCCGAAACATCCTGGCCGTCGGCCACCGAGAGAATGGCATCAGTGGCGAGCATGTAGCGCGCCGCTTCGCCGGACTGATCATCGAGCAGGGTGATGCGCGGACGCAGATCATCCTTCTTGTTGCTCGACTTCCACTCGGTAACGACCTTGTTGGCGAGGCCGGTGGCTTCGTCGACTTCTTCCTTCAGGGTCGTGCCTTCGATCAGGTCCTGGTATCGCACCTTGCCCGATTTTTCGGTGATGACCGGCAGGGTGTACGGATCCCACTCGGCCAGACGATCGCCCTTCTGCACCGTGATACCTTCAAGATGCGTGATGAGCGCACCATAAGGAATGCGGTGCAGCGAGCGTTCGCGGCCTTCGCTGTCACGCAGCACCAATTCGCCGTTGCGCGCCATCGAGACGTTGCGCCCACGGCTGTCGGTGATGGTGACAATGCCACGGAACTCGATGAGGCCGTCAACCGGCGCATCCAGCGTCGACTGTTCCGACACCTGCGCCGCACCACCGATGTGGAAGGTGCGCATGGTCAGCTGCGTGCCGGGTTCACCGATCGACTGCGCCGCGATGACGCCCACGGCTTCGCCCATGTTCACCGGCGTACCGCGCGACAGATCGCGGCCATAGCAGGTCGAACACACGCCGCCCTTGGTTTCGCACAGCAGCGGCGAGCGGATCTTCACTTCCGCCACAGCTGCCTTTTCGATGCGCGTCACGTCGGATTCGGTCAGCAGATCGCCGGCCGCTGCCACGACTTCACCGGTCTTGGCGTCGACAATGTCAACCAGCACGGTGCGGCCCAGGATACGCTCACCCAGCGACACGATGGTGTTGCCGCCTTCAACGATGGCCTTCATCACCATGCCGCGAGTGGTGCCGCAATCCTCCTCGACGACGACGCAATCCTGCGAAACGTCGACTAGGCGGCGGGTCAGGTAACCCGAGTTGGCGGTCTTCAGCGCGGTATCGGCCAGACCCTTGCGGGCGCCGTGGGTGGAGTTGAAATACTCCAGCACGGTCAGGCCTTCCTTGAAGTTCGACAGGATCGGCGTTTCGATGATCTCGCCCGACGGCTTGGCCATCAGGCCGCGCATGCCGGCCAGCTGCTTCATCTGGGCTTGGCTACCGCGGGCACCGGAGTGGGCCATCATGTAGATGGAGTTGATCTGCGCCTCACGGCCATCCGGCCGCTTCTTTTTGGCGCTGATTTCCTTCATCATTTCGCCGGCAACCAGGTCGCCGCACTTGGACCAGGCGTCAACCACCTTGTTGTACTTCTCGCCCTGCGTGATCAGACCGTCCTGATACTGCTGCTCGAAGTCCTTCACCTCGGCCTTGGTCTTGTCGACCAGCACGGCCTTGGCGGCGGGGATCACCATATCATCCTTGCCGAAGCTGATGCCGGCCTGGAACGCGTGGCGGAAGCCCAGCGCCATGATGGCATCGGCAAACAGCACCGTCTCCTTCTGGCCGGTGTGGCGATAGACGATGTCGATGACGTCGCCGATCTCCTTCTTGGTCAGCAGGCGGTTGATGGTTTCGAACGGCACCTTGTGGCTTTTTGGCAAGGTTTCGCCCAGCAGCAGGCGGCCCGGCGTGGTGTTCACGCGCTTCATATAGGGCTGGCCGGCTTCGTCGGTCTGCGGCACGCGAGCGATGATCTTGGTGTGCAGCGTCACGTTCTTGTTGAACAGCGCCTGGTGCACTTCCGACATCGTGCCAAAGGCCATGCCTTCGCCCGGTTCCTTTTCGGATTCCATCGACAGATAATACAGCCCCAGCACCATGTCCTGCGACGGCACGATGATCGGCTTGCCGTTGGCCGGCGACAGGATGTTGTTGGTCGACATCATCAGCACGCGCGCTTCCAACTGGGCCTCAAGGCTCAGCGGAACGTGCACGGCCATCTGGTCACCGTCGAAATCGGCGTTGAAGGCCGAGCAGACCAGCGGGTGCAGTTGGATGGCCTTGCCTTCGATCAGCACCGGTTCGAATGCCTGAATGCCCAGGCGGTGCAGCGTTGGCGCGCGGTTCAGCAGCACCGGATGTTCGCGGATCACCTCGTCGAGGATGTCCCAGACTTCCTTGCGCTCCTTTTCGACCCACTTCTTGGCCTGCTTCAGGGTCATCGAAAGACCCTTGGCATCCAGACGCGAGTAGATGAACGGCTTGAACAGTTCGAGCGCCATCTTCTTGGGCAGGCCGCATTGGTGCAGCTTGAGTTCCGGGCCGGTGACGATCACCGAACGACCCGAATAATCGACGCGCTTGCCGAGCAGGTTCTGGCGGAAGCGGCCCTGCTTGCCCTTGAGCATGTCAGACAGCGATTTGAGCGGACGCTTGTTGGCACCAGTGATGGTGCGGCCACGGCGGCCGTTATCAAACAGGGCGTCAACGGCTTCCTGCAGCATGCGCTTTTCGTTGCGCACGATGATGTCAGGCGCGCGCAGTTCGATCAGGCGCTTCAGACGGTTGTTGCGGTTGATGACGCGGCGATAGAGATCGTTGAGATCCGACGTCGCGAAACGACCACCATCCAGCGGCACCAGCGGGCGCAGCTCCGGCGGGATCACCGGCACCACCTGCAGCACCATCCATTCGGGCTTGTTGCCCGAATTGATGAAGCTTTCGACGATCTTCATCCGCTTGATGATCTTCTTCGGCTTCAGTTCCGACTTGGTGGTGCGCAGTTCCTCGCGCAGCACTTCCATCTCGCCTTCAAGATCGAGTTCCTGCAGCAGGATGCGGATGGCTTCGGCACCGATGCCAGCCTGGAAGGCGTCTTCGCCATATTCTTCCTGGGCGGTCATCAGCTCGTCTTCGGTGAGAAGATCGAACTTCTTGAACGGCGTCATGCCCGGATCGAGCACCACGTACTGTTCAAAATAGAGCACGCGCTCCAGCTGCTTCAGCTGCATGTCGAGCAGCATGCCGATACGGCTCGGCAGCGACTTCAGGAACCAGATGTGGGCAACCGGCGCGGCCAGCTCGATATGGCCCATGCGCTCGCGGCGGACCTTGGAAACGGTCACTTCCACGCCGCATTTTTCGCAGACGATGCCCTTGTACTTCATGCGCTTGTACTTGCCGCACAGGCACTCGTAATCCTTGATCGGGCCAAAGATGCGGGCGCAGAACAGGCCATCACGTTCCGGCTTGAAGGTCCGGTAGTTGATGGTTTCCGGCTTCTTGATCTCGCCGAACGACCAGCTGCGGATTTGTTCCGGGCTGGCGATGGCAATCTGGATCTGGTCAAACGTCTCGGGCTTGGCGGCCGGCGAGAAGAAATTGGTGACGTCGTTCATGGTTCAGTCTCCGTAAGGGGGCGTTGGGCGGCAGCGGGGCCGGTCGGAGCCGGCCGCGCGCAACCTCATTCCGCCTTTTCGTTGCTCTGCAGCTGGACGTTGAGGCCCAGCGACCGCATTTCCTTGATCAGCACGTTGAAGCTTTCGGGGATGCCGGCTTCAAACGTGTCGTCACCCTTGACGATGGCTTCATACACCTTGGTGCGGCCCACCACGTCATCGGACTTGACGGTGAGCATTTCCTGCAAGGTGTACGCCGCGCCATAAGCCTGCAGCGCCCACACTTCCATTTCCCCAAACCGTTGCCCAC
Source organism: Sandarakinorhabdus sp. (assembly GCF_031422795.1). Taxonomy (GTDB): domain Bacteria; phylum Pseudomonadota; class Alphaproteobacteria; order Sphingomonadales; family Sphingomonadaceae; genus Sandarakinorhabdus. The sequence goes on along the minus strand of NZ_JANPML010000436.1, from coordinate 4,169 downwards.
CAAACTGGGCCTTGCCGCCCAGCGGCTGCTGGGTAACGAGGCTGTAGGGACCGATCGAACGGGCGTGGATCTTGTCGTCCACCAGGTGGTGCAGCTTGAGCATGTAGATATAGCCCACGGTCACGCGGCGATCGAAAACATCACCGGTACGACCGTCGAACAGCTCGACCTGACCAGAGGTTTCCAGCCCGGCCAGTTCCAGCATGTGCGAAACATCGGCTTCCTTGGCGCCATCGAACACCGGCGTTGCCATCGGCACACCGCCAACCAGATTGCGCGCCAGTTCGATCACCGCGGCATCGTCGTAATCGGCGATGTCGAGGAGATACTGCGGTCCATAAATGGCCTTGAACAGTTCGCGGATCTCGTTGGCCGTCCCCGAAGCCATGGTCTGGTGGATATTCTCCAGCATGGCAGCGATCTTCTTGCCCAGGCCGCGCGCGGCCCAGCCCAGATGGGTTTCAAAGATCTGGCCGACGTTCATGCGGCTGGGCACGCCCAGCGGGTTGAGCACGATGTCGACCGGGGTGCCATCGGCCAGGAAGGGCATGTCTTCCTGCGGCAGGATGCGGGAAATGACGCCCTTGTTGCCGTGACGGCCGGCCATCTTGTCACCCGGCTGCAGCTTGCGCTTCACCGCGACAAACACCTTGACCATCTTCAGCACGCCAGGCGGCAGTTCGTCGCCAGACTGCACCTTGGTCTTCTTGTCTTCGAGGCGGGCGGTGATCGTGGTGTGGGCTTCATCCCACTGCGCCTTCAGGGCTTCCAGACCGGCCTGCGTGGTGTCGTCGGCCACGCCGAACTTCCACCATTCGCGGCGCGGCTGTTCTTCCAGCATGGCCTCGTCGATGGCGGCACCCTTCTTCACGCCCTTGGGCGCGGCAACCACTTCCTGACCCAGCAGCGCGGTGCGCAGACGGGCATAGGTGGCGCGATCCAGAATGGCGCGTTCGTCGGTGGCATCCTTGTCGAGACGCTCGATTTCCTCACGCTCGATCTGCAGGGCGCGTTCGTCCTTGTCGATGCCGTGACGGTTGAAGATCCGCACGTCAACGATGGTGCCCGAAACGCCCGGCGGCAGCCGCAGCGAGGTGTCACGCACATCGCTGGCCTTTTCACCGAAGATGGCGCGCAGCAGCTTTTCTTCCGGCGTCATCGGCGATTCACCCTTGGGGGTGATCTTGCCAACCAGAATGTCGCCCGGCTCCACTTCGGCGCCGATGTAGACGATGCCGGCTTCGTCGAGACGGGCCAGCGCGTCTTCACCCACGTTGGGAATGTCGCGAGTGATGTCTTCCGGGCCCAGCTTGGTGTCGCGGGCCATCACTTCGAATTCTTCGATGTGGATCGAGGTGAAGATGTCTTCCTTGACGATCTTCTCGTTGATCAGGATCGAATCTTCGTAGTTGTAGCCATTCCACGGCATGAACGCGACGAGCACGTTGCGGCCCAGCGCCAATTCACCATCCTCGGTGGACGGGCCGTCGGCGATGATGTCGCCCTTCTGCACCAGATCACCCACGGTCACCAGCGGACGCTGGTTGATGCAGGTCGACTGGTTGGAACGCTGGAACTTCATCAACGTGTAGATGTCGACGCCCGATTTGCCCGGCTCCACGTCCTGCGTGGCGCGGATCACGATGCGGGTGGCATCCACCTGGTCAACGATGCCGGTGCGCTTGGCAGCGATGGCGGCGCCCGAATCGCGCGCAACCGTGCCTTCCATGCCGGTGCCCACGAACGGGCTTTCGGCCTTCACCAGCGGCACAGCCTGACGCTGCATGTTGGAACCCATGAGCGCGCGGTTGGCGTCATCGTTTTCCAGGAACGGAATCAGCGACGCCGCAACCGATACCAGCTGCTTGGGCGACACGTCGGCCAGCGTGATGGTGCTGGCCGGAGCCATCAGGAACTCGCCGGCCTGACGGGCAGAGATCAGTTCCTCGACATAGGTACCGCCGGCATCGATGCTGGCGTTGGCCTGCGCGATGGTGTGGCGGGCTTCTTCCATGGCCGAAAGATAGACCACATCATCGGTCAGCTTGCCGTTATCCACCTTGCGGTACGGCGTTTCGATGAAGCCATACTTGTTGACACGGCTGAAGGTGGCAAGGCTGTTGATCAGACCGATGTTCGGGCCTTCCGGCGTTTCGATCGGGCAGATACGGCCATAGTGCGTCGGGTGAACGTCGCGGACTTCAAAGCCAGCGCGCTCACGCGTCAGACCGCCCGGGCCAAGCGCCGACACGCGGCGCTTGTGGGTGACTTCGCTCAGCGGGTTGGTCTGATCCATGAACTGCGACAGCTGCGAGCTACCGAAGAATTCACGCACCGCAGCCACCGCCGGCTTGGCGTTGATCAGGTCGTTGGGCATGACGGTGTCGATATCGACGCTGCTCATGCGCTCCTTCACGGCGCGCTCCATCCGCAGCAGGCCAACGCGATACTGGTTTTCCAGCAGCTCGCCGACCGAACGCACGCGGCGGTTGCCGAGGTTGTCGATGTCGTCGATTTCGCCCTTGCCGTCCTTCAGTTCGACCAGCGTCTTCACCACCGAGGCGATATCCTCGCGGCGCAGCACGGTCACATCATCCGGGCAATCCAGCGCCAGACGCATGTTCATCTTCACGCGGCCCACGGCCGACAGATCATAGCGATCCGGATCGAAGAACAGGCCATAGAACATGGCTTCGGCGGTTTCGCGCGTTGGCGGTTCGCCAGGGCGCATGACGCGGTAGATTTCAGACAGCGCATGATCGCGCTCTTCCACCTTGTCGGCCATCAGCGTGTTGCGGATCCACGGACCCACCGACACATGATCGATGTCGAGCAGTTCGATACTGCTCTGGCCGACCCGATCGATCTTTTCCAGATTCTCGGCGGTCAGTTCGTCACCAGCCTCGATGTAGATTTCACCGGTGGCTTCGTTGATCAGATCAAACGCCGAATAACGGCCGAAGATTTCCTCGGTCGGGATCAGCAGGCTGGTCAGGCCATCAGTGGTGGCCTTGCGCACCATGCGCGGCGTGATCTTGGTGCCCGACGGGAACACCACTTCGCCGGTTTCGGCGTTGACCACGTCGAACGTCGGCTTGGCATTGCGATAATTGGCTTCAACGAACGGCACCATCCAGCCGGCTTCGCCGCGGCCGCCATCCTTGTTCATACCGTGGCCGCGCACCCAGGTGACGCGATTGTAGAACAGGTTGAGGATTTCTTCCGAATGCCAGCCCAGCGCATAAAGCAGCGTGGTGACCGGCAGCTTGCGCTTGCGGTCGATGCGGACGTTCACGATGTCCTTGGCGTCGAATTCCAGATCCAGCCACGAACCGCGATAAGGGATCACGCGGGCAGCAAACAGATATTTGCCGCTGGCGTGCGTCTTGCCGCGATCATGATCGAAGAAGACGCCCGGCGAGCGGTGCATCTGCGAAACGATCACGCGCTCGGTGCCGTTGATGATGAAGGTGCCGTTGCCAGTCATGAGCGGCATGTCGCCCATGTAGACATCCTGCTCCTTGATATCGAGCACGGAGCGGGTTTCGGTATCGGGATCCACTTCGAACACGATGAGGCGCAGCGTGACGCGCATCGGCGCTGCATAGGTCATGCCGCGCTGGCGGCACTCGTCGGTGTCGTACTTCGGCTCTTCCAGTTCATAATGCACGAAATCCAGCTCGGCAGTGCCGGCGAAATCGCGGATCGGGAAGACGCTGCGCAGGGTCTTTTCCAGGCCGGAAACATAGCCCACCGCCGGGTTGGAACGCAGGAACTGCTCATAGCTTTCGCGCTGCACCTCGATGAGGTTCGGCATCTGCACCACTTCGCCGATATGGCCGAAGTTCTTGCGGATGCGGCGGCGGTTGTTGAACGGCTTCACGCCCTGGGGCGGCTTCATCTGGGTGGCCATGTGTTACGGTCGCCTTCTGGTCAAAATCTCGCTTCCGGCCGGTTGCCCGACAGGAAAAACAGCAAAAACCGCACGTCGCTCCACTGCTGCGGAACGTCGCACGGTCACTGGCGATGGAACCTGCGATTGCCCTTCCATTCGTCGCGGCCCGATCGCGCTACGGGCCGTGTCTCGAAAGGCAGCAGGCTGGCCGGGAATCAGATCCCGGTCAGTGATGAAGCGCAGATAGGCGTTTTGTTGGATTGGAGCAAGAGGG
>NZ_JANPML010000435.1:0-1512 GCF_031422795.1 Sandarakinorhabdus sp. | reverse complement strand
CGCTGGATTGGCCGTCGCGCAGGGGGCCACGCCGACCGGGCGGACGCCGCAGTTCGCCAATGCCGAAGTGAGGGTGTGGAAATCGGTGATTGCGGCGGGTAATCCGCTGCCGCTGCACCGCCATGATCACCCGCGCGTGCTGATCGCCCTGAAAGGCGGCACCATGGATATTCGCGAGGAAACCGGCCAGTCCGACATTCAGAACTGGGAAACCGGCAAGGCCTACTGGCTGCCGGCCAACCCCAAGACGCTGCATCAGGATGTGAACGTGGGCAAGGAACCCATTGAAGTGATGGTGGTGGAACTGCAAAAAGCGTGGTGAAGCCGGGCGTGAAATCGCGCGTCGATCAATTGCTGGTGGAGCGCGGCCTGGCGGAAAGCCGCACCCGCGCGCAGGCGCTGGTGATGGCCGGGCTGGTGTTTTCCGGCGACCGCAAGCTGGCCAAATCCGGCGACACGCTGGCCGCCGATGCGCCGCTGGAGGTGAAAGGCCGCGATCACCCCTGGGTGTCGCGCGGCGGCATCAAGCTGGATCACGGCCTGACGCACTTTGGCTGGGATGTGGCCGGCGCGGTGGCCATCGATGTCGGCTCGTCCACCGGCGGCTTCACCGATGTGCTGCTCAGCCGCGGGGCCGTTCGGGTCTATGCCGTGGATTCAGGCACCAACCAGCTGGCGTGGCGGCTGCGGCAGGATGAACGCGTGGTGGTGCTGGAACAATTGTCGGCCCGGCTGCTCACGCCGGAACATATCGCTGAACCGATTGACCTGATTGTCTGCGATGCCAGCTTCATCAGCTTGGATAAGGTGCTGCCGGTGCCGATGGGCTTTGCACGGCCAAACGCACGCCTGCTGGCCTTGATCAAGCCGCAGTTCGAAGCCGGGCGGGAGGATGTGGGCAAGGGCGGCGTGGTGCGCGATGAAGCCGTGCGCGAACGGGTGTGCCGCGAGGTGGCGGCGTGGCTGGAAGGGCAGGGCTGGGCCGTGCAGGGCCTCACCACCAGCCCAATCACCGGCCCGGAAGGCAATGTCGAATTTCTGATCGCGGCGCAGCGCGCGGGCTAGCGTTTCTTGCCCTTGGTGGGCGCATGGAAATCCGGTGGTTTGCCGGCCACCCAGGTGACGAAGGCCTCCAGCCCTGGTTCGGCCAGCAGTGCTGTCTTGTCAGCCCCCATGCGGCCCAATTGGCTGTTGCTGAAATGGGCGTGGATGGCTTCGTGGCAGATCGGGTGAACCATTTGCCGGTCACGCCCGCTCTTGGCCTTGGCCTTGGCCTTTGGCACCGGGTGGTGCCATTCCACCTGCGCGCCCAGCGGCCGCCCGCACAGCCAGCAGGCGTCGTTCAGCGCTGCGTCATCATCCACCATGCCTCACATGTAGCGCGCGGGCGGGCAACCGGCTACACGGGTACGGATGACTGATGCCGATTCCATCGAAGGCCTCGAACCCTGGTTTTCCACGGGCAGTTTCACGCGCGCGGCCATCGTGGCGGTGCCGGCGATCCTGTTGCTG
>NZ_JANPML010000434.1:0-1619 GCF_031422795.1 Sandarakinorhabdus sp. | reverse complement strand
CGCCAGCAGATAGTGCGCCACCAATTGCTCGGCCCGGATCAGCGCCCGTGTGACATGATCGGGCACATCGGCGCCCTTGCCCAGCGGCGTATGGCGCTTGCCCGGTTCCTTGCGCCCGCCCTTCAACTGCCAATATTCAATGGACCCCGCCGTCCCGCCCGGCACCGGCTGGCCATCGCGGCTCAATCCGCCGGTCAACGCAATCCCCAGCCCCAGTGCCAGTTGGTTGGCCTCCAGCGCCTTTACCCGTGTGCCTGATGGCGGCGTGCCGGTCTTGTAGTCGATCACGCGCAGATTGCCGTCGCCATCACGGTCGAGCCGGTCGATGCGGCCGCTCAGCGTCACGCCGCCCGCCAGTTCCAGCTCGCCCTTCACTTCGGCCAGCATCTGCGTCCAGCCAGCATCTTCCTCGTTCAATATCTGCTGTCCGGTCCAGGCCAGCGCCCGCTGGATGCGCGGCACCCAGGCGGCGGCGAGCAGCGGGAAATGCGAGGTGGCGCTGCGCAGCACTTCGGCGGTGATCTGCTCCAGCTGCGGCAAGCTGCCGTGGCGGGCGGCCACCCATTTGTCGAGCACCTCGTGGGCCAGATTGCCGCGCATCATCGCGGTCGGATCCTGATCGAGCGGATCCAGCTTGCGCAGCTTCAGGATATGCTTGGCGTGGAAGGCAAAGGGATCGGCGATCAGCGTGTCGATCTCGGTAATGCTGATGCGGCGCGGGCGAAGGGCCAGCGCCGGGTTGGGCCGCGGCTGCGGCGCCGGCTGTGGCCCGCCGCTGGCACCATCCAGTGCGCGAGCAATCAGGATCAGATCGGCGCGGCGCGGCAGCACATCAGCGCCGGCGCGTTCAAATTGCGCCACCAGCCGCAACCACAGCCGCGACGCCACCTGCGGGCCACCGGCATCACGGCGGGCGCGGGTGATCAGCACGCGTTTGGCGCTGGCCGCGCGCAGGAAATCCTGCGCCGCAAGGCCCTGCGCCCGCGCCGTGCCGGGCAGGCCAAGTGCGCGGCGGATGGCCGGGGCCAGCCACGGATCGGGCGACGGGCGGCCGGGCCAGGTCGCTTCATTCAGGCCGGCCAGCACCAGCGTATCGGCGCGGGTCAACTGCGCTTCAACCGGGCCCAGGATGGCCAGGCGCGGATGGCCCTGCCCCGGCACCCGCACGCTGCTGCCGGCCATCAGCGTGGCCAGCAACGCCGGGGCTTCATCAGGGCGCAGGCTGCCGAACAGGGCGCCATTCTGCTCGATATCGGCCACCAGCGCCGCCAGTTGCCGCCCGTCGGGCCCGGCCCAGGCGCCATCGCCGGCCAGCGCCGTCACGCACAAGCGCAAGGCCGCCATCAGATCGGGCAGGGTGATCGCGCGGCCCTGGCGCAGGCGATCCAGCGGTTCCAGTGCAGGGGCCACATTGTTCCACCAGCCCATCAGCCTGACGCGGTGACGGGCATGCCGGCCGTTTGCATCAAGCAGCCAGCGGTCCAGCCCGGCGCCGGCGCCATCAAGGCCAGGCGCGGGCCGCACCCCACGCAGGGCGATATCGGCAAGGCGCACCCCAGCGGCAAAGCCTGTGTCGTCGCTGCGCACCAGCTTGTGCTTCAACACGGCCAGCAGCCGCG
>NZ_JANPML010000433.1:0-4512 GCF_031422795.1 Sandarakinorhabdus sp. | reverse complement strand
ACGTGCGATATCGGCACGGGTGGAATCAAGCGTGCCCGGCTTGTCCCAATCAGCCGCCGCGTGGAAGCCGATGGACACCGGCAGGCCCATTTTCTGGAAGCGCACGCGCGCCCGGTCAACCGCGCCCGACAGGTGATTGTCGAGCGTGACAATCACGACATGGCAATGATCCGGCCGCTCTTGTTTTGATGGCGGGGTATCAGCGCGCATAGTGGGATTTGGCCTCGTATAATGTCTCGCGGGTGATGGTCGTCACGCCATGTTCCGCGGCGTATTTTTCGGTGTTGCGGCGCGCCTTGCCGCGCACAAAGAACGGGATTTTTCCGAGTTCGGCAAGCGCTTCCGCAGTCCAGCCGCCCTCTTCCGTCGTGACAGCTGGCGCTTCGGCCACAGCGACAGGAGCGCCCTGCACCGCCGGCCCCACCCCCGACCCCTCCCCTGAAGGGGAGGGGAGTGGAGAAGCATGGCCGCCCAAGTGACTCGGCCCCGCCGCATCGGAGAATTCGAAATCATCGCGGAACATGGTGAGCAGATGCTCTTCCAGCCCCATCACCAGCGGATGCACCCAGGTATCGAACAGCACGTTGGCGCCTTCGAACCCCATCTGCGGGCTGTGGCGCGCCGGAAAATCCTGCACGTGGACCGGCGCCGAAATCACCGCGCACGGCAGGCGCAGCCGCTTGGCGATATGGCGCTCCATCTGCGTGCCCAGCACCAGTTCTGGCGCCGCTGCCTCGATGGCTTCCTCCACCGCCAGATAGTCGTCGCTGATCAGCGGTTCGACGCCATATTTTTCAGCCGCCGCGCGCACTTCGCGGGCGAATTCGCGGTTGTAGCAGCCCAGGCCGACGACCTTGAAGCCAAGTTCCTCTGTCGCCACGCGGGCGGCGGCAACAGCATGGGTGCCATCGCCAAAGATGAAGACGCGCTTGCCGGTCAAGTACGTCGAATCGATCGAGCGTGACCACCAGCCCATGCGGCCCTGATCGAGATCGGCCGGCACCGGCAGGCCAGCAACCGCGCACACTTCGGCAACGAATTCGCGGGTGGCGAGGAGGCCAATCGGCACGGTCTTCACCGTTTTTTGCCGGAACGTCCGCTCCAGCCACGAACACGCCTGCGCGGCGATCTCGGGATAAAGGCAGATGTTGAAATCGGCCTCGCCCAGCCGTGCGATATCGGCCGGGCTGGAGCCCATCGGCGCCACCAGATTCACATCAACGCCCAGATCGGCCAGCAGCCGGGTGATTTCGGCAACATCGTCGCGGTGGCGGAAACCCAACGCGGTGGGGCCGAGCAGATTGGCGCGCGGCCGGCGCGGGCCATGTTCACCCACGGCGGGCAACGGCGTGCTCGCCTTGTCGGCCAGCGTGCGCACAATCTGATAAAAGGTTTCCGACGCGCCCCAGTTTTCCTTGCGGCTGTAGCTCGGCAGTTCCAGCGGGATGACCGGGCAGCCCAGCCCCATGGTCAGCGACAGGCCGTGCGGATCATCCTGAATCAGTTCAGCGGTGCAGCTGGAACCGACAATCATCGCCTGCGGTTTGAAGCGTTCATAGGCGTCGCGCGCCGCGGTCTTGAACAGTTCGGCGGTGTCCTTGCCCAGATCGCGGGCCTGGAACGTGGTGTAGGTGACCGGCGGGCGATGGTCGCGCCGCTCGATCATGGTGAACAGCAGATCGGCGTAAGTGTCGCCCTGCGGCGCGTGCAGCACATAATGCAGATCACGCATCCCGGTGGCGACGCGCATGGCCCCCACGTGGGGCGGGCCTTCATAGGTCCAGACGGTGAGCTGCATCGGTCAGACCCTCAGCAGATCGCGGCGGTGGAGCGGGCGGGAGAACAGCTCGGCCAGATCGCCGGCCTGTTCATAGCCGTGGATGGGCGAGAACACGAGTTCGATGGCCCATTTGGTCGACAGGCCTTCACGTTCCAGCGGGTTGGCGAGGCCAAGGCCGCACACGGTGAGATCAGGCCGCGCGGCGCGCACCCGATCCAGCTGCTTGTCGACATCCTGGCCTTCGGAGATGCGCGTGCCGGGCGGCAGTGCAGCCAGTTCGTCGATGAGATGGCCCTTGTGCAGATAAGGCGTGCCAACCTCGACCAGTTCCATGCCGAGTTCACCGGCCAGGAAGCGCGCCAGCGGGATTTCAAGCTGGCTGTCGGGCATGAAGAAGATACGCTTGCCCGCGAGTTTCTCGCGATACAGCGCCAGCCCCTTGCGGGCGCGTTCGCGCGGACCGGCGATGACCTGTTCAAACCGCGCCGCCGGCACCCCAAAGGCCTGGGCCGCGGCATGCAGCCAGGCGGTGGTGCCTTCGGCGCCGAACGGGAACAGCGCCGGCAGATGCACCGCGCCGCGCTTGTCGAGCGCCGTGCCGGTTTCGGCCAGGAACGGCTGCGCCAGCAGATATTTGGTATTGGGGCCAACAGCGGGCATCTGCCCCGACCGGCGCGCCGGCAGGGAGACGACCTTGCCGATCCCCAGGTCGCCCAGCAGGCGGGTCAATTGATCCTCGACAATGTCGGGCAGGCTACCGACGATCATCAACTGTTCGTCATCGGTGAACGGCAGATCCGGCACCAGTGCGGTAAGGCAGGCGTCTTCACCCTGGGTGAACGTGGTTTCGATGCCGCTGCCCGAATAATTCAGCACGCGGACGTTCGGCAAAAACCGGCTGTTCAGGCGCGACGCTGCGCGCGACAGATCGAGTTTGATGACCTCAGACGGGCACGAGCCGACGAGGAACAGCAATTTGATATCGGGCCGGCGCGCCAACAGGCGGTTGACGACCCGGTCAAGCTCTTCGTTGGCGTCAGCCAGGCCGGCGAGGTCTTTTTCCTCGATGATGGCGGTGCCAAAGCGCGGTTCGGCAAACACCATCACCCCGGCGGCCGATTGCAGCAGGTGGGCACAGGTGCGGCTGCCGACAACAAGGAAAAACGCGTCCTGGATCTTGCGGTGCAGCCAGATGATGCCGGTTAGCCCGCAAAACACCTCGCGCTGGCCGCGTTCGCGCAGGATGCCATCGACACCCACCGGCGGCGCGTCGCAGCCAGAAGCGGAGTTCATGCTGGTCATGCTGCCTGTGCCACCTGATATTCGGGAGCGTCTGATTCGGCGCCAATAGCCGGTTGCGCCGCCGGTGCCGACAGCCGGGCCTGGCGCAATTTCCACACGAACTGCGCAGCGTTGATGACATAGGCAACATAGGCCGCCAGCGCCGTGGCAAACAGCACGCCTTCATCAGCGATACCGGTGAACAACCCGAACAGATACAGGCTGTGCAGCACGATCACCAGCATCGAAAACACGTCTTCCCAGAAAAAGCTATCGTGGAAAAGATACTGGCCGAAAACGACTTTTTCCCAGATCGCGCCGGTGATCATGATGGTATACAGCGCCAGCGTTTTCACCACCACCGACCACACGGCCCATTCATAGTTGCGGCCGGTGTTCAAATAATCCAGCACCAGATACAGGCTGACGCCAAAGATCAGGAACTGCACCGGGGCCAGCAGCCCCTGCACCAGCGTCCATTTCGTCGTGTCGCGCCGCACCCGTTCTTCGGGCGTATAAAGCGGACGCTGCGACCCATCTGATCTTGCTGCGACCAAGCCCGTTTTCCCTTGTTCTTATGACAAAACCTTAACATCCGACCTTTTCAAGTCAACCTGCGACAGGCCGATTATGCGGGGCAGATTGTCTGGCAGCGTTGACGGCTTTCGTGCCTGCCGACTAGGTTGCACCGTATGGAACATGTGCCCCCACCGGTGGCCGCCGTGCTGCGACCGCGCGACGTGCTGGAACTGCTCAAGCCCGTCACCTGGTTCCCGCCCATGTGGGCCTTCATGTGCGGCGTGGTTTCCTCGGGCGTGCCGATCAGCGAGCGCTGGGGGTTGCTGATTGCCGGCATGCTGCTGGCCGGGCCACTGGTGTGCGGCAACAGCCAGGCCATCAACGACTGGTTCGATCGCCATGTCGATGCCATCAACGAACCGCAGCGGCCCATCCCGTCTGGCCGCATTCCGGGGCGCTGGGGGCTTTATATTGCCTGTATCGGCAGCATCCTCAGCCTGTCCGTCGGCTTCCTGATTGGCCCGGTGGTGGGGGTTGCCACCATCGTTGGCGTCGCCATGGCCTGGGCCTATTCGGCGCCGCCGCTGCGTTTCAAGGCCGATGGCTGGACGGGGCCGTTCGTGTGCGCCGTTGCCTATGAAGGGGTGAGCTGGTTCACTGGCGCCGCCGTGATGGCCGGCGGCGTGCCCGACAGCCGCATCATCTGGGTGCTGTGCCTCTATTCGCTGGGCGCACACGGCATCATGGTGCTCAATGATTTCAAGGCGGTAAAGGGCGATGCCCAATCTGGCGTCAATTCGCTGCCTGTGCAATTGGGGATGCGCAACGCCGCCGAAGTCGCCTGCTGGACCATGGCGCTGCCGCAGGTGGTGGTGATCATCCTGCTGGCGCGTTGGGGCCTGCACTGGCCTTCGGCGATGGTGGCGTTCAGC
>NZ_JANPML010000432.1:0-8572 GCF_031422795.1 Sandarakinorhabdus sp. | reverse complement strand
CTCGGCAAAGCCAAGCGCCGCGCCGGTCGCACGGTCGATCACCTTCTCGTCGGTGGCAACGCTGCCGGTGCGGATGGGATTGAAATAGGTCCGGGCTCCCGCGGTCGTGGCGGTGATGTCGTAGATGATGCGGAACTTGTGTGACGCCGGCGCCAGCAATTCATAGCGCGTGTAGGCGCCGTCATCGGTTTGTGCCGGCGCAGCGAGTGCAGCGCCTGCCATGGCAATCAGCAGGGCTGCTACCGCTGCCTGCCAGACGCCCGGGCCTGGTGATGCCAGCCTTGTTAATAGTTGCATGTCTGCCCCCCCCTGATCTGGTGCTAGCAAGCCAGCGCCAGTTCCGTCGCTTCGGCAATGGCGCGCTTGGCGTCCAGCTCGGTCGCCTCGCTGGCACCGCCAATCAGCTTCGCCGGCATGCCGCGCGCCACCAGCGCATCATACAGGCTGCGTTCCGGTTCCTGCCCGGCGCAGATGATCACCGTATCCACGTCAAACAGCCGGGGTTCGGTGCCAACCAGCGTGTGCAGGCCTTCATCGTCGATCTTGAGGTAGGTGACACCGCCCATCATCCTCACACCGCGCCGCACGAGGCTCAGGCGATGCGTCCAGCCCGTGGTGCGGCCCAGCGACTTGCCCGGTGCGCCATCGCGGCGCTGCAGGATCACAACCTCGCGGTCGGCCTTCTCGATCTGCGGCACCAGGCCGGTCACGCCGCCCCTCGGATGATTGACGAAATCCACCCCCCATTCGCGGCAGAAGGTCGGAATATCGACCGCCGCCGACGGGCCAGCATGGGTGATGAGCGTCGCCACATCGAAACCAATGCCGCCGGCGCCCATGATGGCGACGCGGCGACCAACGGGTTTGCGGCCCAGGATGGCATCGATATAGGGCACCGCCTTGGGGTGATCGATGCCCGGCATGTCGGGCGTGCGCGGACGGATGCCGGTGGCGACGATCACCTCGTCGTGGCTGGCGGCGGCAAGGCTGTCGACATCCACCCGCGTGTTGAGCTTCAGCGTGATGCCAAGTTTTTCAATCATGCGCTTGAAATACCGCAGTGTTTCGTGAAACTCCTCCTTGCCCGGCACGCGTTTGGCGAGGTTGAACTGCCCGCCGATTTCGGACCCTGCATCATAAAGCGTGATCTTGTGGCCGCGCTGCGCGGCCTCCACGGCAAAGGCCAGCCCCGCCGGCCCGGCACCGACCACGGCGAGATCGCGCACGACGGTGGCGGGCTTCACCACCATCAGCGTTTCATTGCAGGCGCGCGGATTGACCAGGCACGACGTGAGCTTGCCGGTAAAGGTGTGATCCAGGCAGGCCTGATTGCAGGCGATGCAGGTGTTGATCTCGTCCTCGCGGCCTTCGAACGCCTTGTTGACCAGATCGGCATCGGCCAGCATCGGCCGCGCCATCGACACCAGATCGGCATGGCCAGCGGCCAGCACCTGTTCGGCAGTTTCGGGCATGTTGATGCGGTTCGACGTGATCATCGGCACGCTCACATGCTTCCTGATGCGGCCGGTCACTTCGGCAAAGGCCGCGCGCGGCACCATGGTGGCGATGGTCGGCACTTGCGATTCGTGCCAGGTGAAGTGGGTGGAGATGATGGTGGCGCCGGCGGCTTCGACGGCCTGGGCGAGCTGGATCACCTCCTCGCCCGACATGCCGCCTTCCAGCATGTCCATCGCCGGGATGCGGAAGATCAGGATGAAATCATCGCCCACGGCAGCGCGCGTGCGACGGATCACTTCGACCGGGAAACGCATGCGGTTTTCGAAACTGCCGCCCCATTCGTCGGTGCGGGCGTTGGTTTTTTCGACCAGAAAGGTGGAAAGCAGATAGCCGGCCGAGCCGATGATCTCGACACCGTCATAACCGGCGGCCTTGGCCTGCACGGCGCAGTTGGCAAAATCGGCGAGCTGCTTCTCGATGCCATCCGCATCCAGTTCGTTGGGCACAAACCGCCCGATGCGAGAACGGATGGCGGATGGCGCCACACACGCCGGCGTGCCGGCCAATGGCCCGGCGTGCAGTATCTGCATGACGATCTTCACATCGGGCGCGGCGCCGTGAACGGCCTCGGTCACGATCCGGTGCTGGGCGGCTTCGTCCGCAGTCGAAAGCTTGCCGCCGCCGCTGGCTTCATGGTTGGGCGCGATGCCGCCGGTGATGATCATCCCAACCCCGCCGCGCGCCCGTTCGGCGAAAAACGCCGCCATACGCTCGAAGCCGCCTTCGATATCCTCAAGGCCCGTGTGCATCGAACCCATCAGGATGCGATTCTTGAGACTGGTGAAGCCCAGATCGAGCGGGGTGAAGGTGAGCGGATATTTTGCGTGAACCATGAGTAGCAGGCTATCAGGGGGAGAGGTTGGCGTCATCCTTGCCAGATTGCAGAGGGCGGGCGTGTGGGCGCAGCCGGCGGCGGAGCCGCCGAGTCTGCTGAGGGAACGAAGGAAGAAAGCAATTAGAGCGTGGCGGAGCCACGCCGTCGGACGACACACGAAAACGGCGACCCGAGGATCGCCGTTTTTGGTCGCCGGCCGATCTTGCGCCTGTCGGCGCATTTCGCTGCGCAAACTGCGCTCGCGGCGCTGCGATTTGGTGCCCCTGGCCGGACTCGAACCAGCACGGATTTCTCCACTCGATTTTGAGTCGAGCGCGTCTACCAATTTCACCACAGGGGCAGTGGCGCGCCGGTTAGCGCAAGCGGCGGGCGCGCGCAATCGCTGGCGGCAAAAATGATGCATTCGCGCAACAGTCTTTCGCTGCCTTGTCGATTCGGATGGCAAGTCAGCGATTCTGCCCTTTCGTCATCGTAACAATTTCGCCATGGAGCAAGCTCACAACCGCAAATGAGGGGCTCTCATGCGTTCGATCATTCTTGCCGGGGCGTCCGCCTTGGCCATCGTTGCTTCTCCGGCGTTCGCTGCTGAAGATCAGGATACCAAGGTCGCCGCAGGCGCCGCCGAAGAAACCGCCGCCGAAATGATGGTCGTTACCGGCTCGCGCATCGCGCGCGAGAATCTCGATGCCACCGTGCCGATCACCTCGCTCAGCGCCGCTGAGTTGCTGCAGAACGGCAGCGTGCAGGTTGGCGACCGCTTGTCGCTGCTGCCGCAGTTCCGCCCGACCTTCACCAGCCAGAACAGCGGCCGCTTCATCGGCACCGCCGGTCTGTCGATCCTCGACTTGCGTGGCCAGGGCACCGCCCGCACGCTGGTGCTGCAGAACGGCCTGCGCCACGTTACCTCGCAGCCGGGCGCGCAGACGGTTGACGTCTCCACCATACCGGTCGACCTGATCGAGCGCGTGGACATCGTCACTGGCGGCAACTCGTCGGTTTATGGTTCCGATGCCGTCGCCGGCGTCGTCAACTTCGTGCTGAAGCGCGATTTCCAGGGCATCATGGGCCGCGTTCAGGCCGGCACCTCTTCGCGCGGCGATTCGAACCAGTATCTGGCTACCCTCACCGCCGGCACCAACTTCGCTGATGGCCGCGGCAACATCGCGGTGTCGCTGGAATATAACAAGAGCGACCCGCTGTTTTTCGCCGATCGCCCCAACACCGGCGCCGTCACCGGCCGTTCGCAGTTCCAGCTGGTGGAAGACACCACGGGGGAACCGGCCGCCGGCAACGGCATTTTCGATACCCAGTATCTTTCGGGCATCAAGAACATCGGCATTTCCACCGGCGGTGCCTACACGTCGGCCTGCCAGGGCGTCGCCCCCGGCGCGCGCGCCACGCTGAATTGCAGCGGCGTCTTCCAGGGCGCTTCGCAGTTCGGCAACGTCTTCGTGTTCCAGCCCGGCGGCAATCTTGCGCGCAACGTAGTGGACCGCGATTTCCGTCCGTTCAACAGCGGCAACGCTCAGGGCGGCCAAGGCTCCACCCTGCGTGAAACCGGCCTGATGCAGATCGGCAACACCCGTTATGCTGCCAACCTGATCGGCAGCTTTGAAGTGTCGGATGCGTTCCGTCCCTACATCGAAGCCAAGTGGGTCCGCACCGAATCGCTGCAGGAAGGCCAGCCGACCTTCTCGTCCGGCGCGCTGAACCCGACGCTGAACATCAGCAACCCGTTCCTCAGCCAGCAGGCTCGCGATCTCCTCGCCGTCTCGCTGCCGGCGAGCGGCAACTTCACCATCAGCCGTTTCAACATCGATTTCGGTGGCCGCGGTGAAAACCACAGCCGTGAATTGTTCCGCGCCGTCGCTGGTGCCCAGGGCAGCTTCATGGACACCTGGAGCTACAATGTCGCCCTGAACTATGGCCGCGTTGAAACCTTCTATCAAACGCGCGGCAACATCCACAACGGCCGTTTCACCAACGCCGTCAACGCCGTGCGCAACACTGCCGGCCAGATCGTCTGCTCCATCAACAATGATGCCAGCGCCGCCAACGATGATCCGGCCTGCCGCCCGATCAACCTGTTCGGCCTTGGCGCCCCGCAGGCCGATGCACTGGCCTATGTCGGCCACACCTCCAGCCGCAAGCAATGGTCTGAACAGTTCAACGTCATTGCCAACATCGCTGGCGATTCCAGCAAGCTGTTCGAACTGCCCGGCGGTCCGGTCGGCTTCTCCATCGGCGGTGAATGGCGTCAGGAGCGCAGCTTCTCGGCGTTTGACGATGTTACCCGGAGCGGTGCCACCTTCCTGAATTCCATCGCCAATTTTGCGCCGCCGCGCCTGGATGTGTGGGAAGCGTTCGGCGAAATCCGCCTGCCGATCCTGAAGGACGTGCCGTTCTTCAAGGAATTGACCGTTGAAGCCGCTGGTCGCGTGTCCAACTACAGCTCCGGCACCACCGGCACTGTCACCTCGTACAACGTGGGCGGTATCTGGTCCCCGGTGGATGATGTGCGTATTCGTGCCAACTATGGCCGCGCCATCCGCGCGCCGACGCAGCTCGATCTGTTCCAGGCCCAGAATCAGACCTTCCTGAACGGCCTGATCGATCCCTGCGGCCAGCAGAACATCAACGCCAACCCCAACCGCGTCGCCAACTGCCGCGCGGCGGGCGTGCCGACCACGCAGACCTTTGGCGGCACTACCCTGCCGTTCACCAACATCCCGGCATCGGGCATTTCCGGCCTGTCGGGCGGCAACCCCGGCCTGTTCGCCGAAAAGTCGGACAGCTGGACGGTTGGCATGGTCTACACCCCGTCATACCTGCCGGGCTTTGTGGCCAGTGTTGATTTCTACCGCATTGCTGTGAGCGATGTGATCACCACGGTGGCTTCGCAGACGGTGATCAACCAGTGCTATGACGATCCGGGTGGCATCAGCAATCCGTTCTGCTCGGCCGTGTTCCGCAACCCGGATGGCACGTTCCGCGGCCAGTCGAACATTCGCCATGGCGGCAGCGAATTCCCGCTGACCTCCACCGGCGCCTCGTTCATTACCGGGCCGTTCAACTATTCGCGCCAGCTGACCAAGGGGATCGATTTCGACGCCGCCTACACCCACAAATTTGGTGAAGACTGGCGCCTGAACGTGCGGACCCTGGTGTCGCTGTTGCTCAAGCGGCACATCTACACCTCGATCACCGAGCCGAACCGCCTGACCCGCGAACATGGCACGCTGGGCAACCCGGAACTCAACGGCCAGCTCAATGTGACCGTGGGTTACAAGAGTTTCGACTTGCTCTACAGCTTCCGCTACCTGAGCAAGCAGACTGTTGCCACCAACTGGCGCGACCAGAATTCGGAACAGGGCCGCCCGCCGGAAAACCTCGATGGTTTCCCGACGGTCTTCTATCCGGCCATCACCTATTCCGATGTGCGTTTCTCGGCCAAGGTGTACAAGCAGGTTTCGGCCTATGTCGGCGTGGACAACATCTTCGATCAGCTGCCGCCGCTCGACAACATCCTTGGCAATGGCGCCGGCTCGGGCATCTACACCAACACCGGCCGCTTCTTCTACGGCGGCGTGCAGGTGAAGTTCTGATCACCTGATCACCGATGATAATGGTGGGGGGCCGGTGGCAACACCGGCCCTCTTCCTTTTTTGGCCCCCCTTCTCTTTTTGACAATCGGTCGGCCCGGCCGCATGGGAAACGCAATGCGACCACCCCGCAAACCAACTGGCGGCAAACGCCCGGCCGGCACCCGCAGTTTTGGTGATCGGCCCACTGGCGACCGCCCGCAACGCAGTGCCAGCCGCCCGCCGGCGCGCGGGCCGCCCCGTGACGCCGCAGAGGGTGAACGCCGCCCGCCCGCTCGCCGTGATGACCGCAGCGAACGGCCGGTTCGAGCCGAGCGACCCAATCGCGCCGAACGCCCGTTCCGCACCGAACGCCCGCCCAAAGGCACCTGGCCCGAAGAGCGCGAACGCCCGGCCCGCGCCGACCGGTCAGCACGCAGCGAGCGTCCTGACCGGACCGAACGCCCGCAACGCGGCAAAGGCCCACCCAGAGGCGCTCGGCCAGACCAGCGCGAAGGCCCGGCCCGTACGGAACGACCTGACCGCAGCGAACGCCCGCAACGCAGCGAACGGCCTGATCGGGCCGAACGCCAGCAGCGCAGCGAAGGCCCGCCCAGAAGCGCTCACCCAGACCAGCGCGAACGCCCCACCCGTGGCGACGGCCCAACTCGTGGTGAACGCCCAACCCGTGGTGAGCGTCCAACTCGCGGCGAGCGCCCAACTCGCGGCGAGCGTCCTGATCGCGCGGAACGGCCGGCGCGGGGCGAACGCCCCTCACGTCCCGCATCCCGTCCCACGGCCGGCCCCGGCAAGCCGGCCCGCAGCGAAGAACCGCGCGTCAAGCGCGTTGCGCCGCCCGTGCGACAGACCGAAGTTGCAGCCCAGCGCATCGCCAAGGCGCTGGCCCGCGCCGGCGTCGGTTCGCGCCGCGATATCGAGCGCATGATTGCCGAAGGCCGCATCGCCATCGACGGCGAAGTGCTCACCTCGCCGGCGCTCAACATCACCAATCTGGCCAATGTCACCGTGGATGGCGAACCCGTGGCCGGCATCGCTCCGGCCAAGCTCTACCGCTTCCACAAGCCGGCCGGTTTCCTCACTGCCGCCCGCGATCCTGCCGGCCGCCCGACCATCATGGATATCCTGCCCCCCGGCCTGCCGCGCGTGGTGCCTGTCGGCCGGCTCGACATGAACACCGAAGGCTTGTTGCTGCTCACCACCGATGGTGAGCTCAAGCGGGCGCTGGAACTGCCGTCGTCGGGCGTGCCGCGCGTCTACCGTGTCCGCGCCTTTGGCGAAGTCACGCAACAGGCGCTGGAAGCGCTGGCCGATGGCATCACCATCGAAGGCATCCACTATGGTTCGATCCTGGCTGATATCGAACGCAAGACCGGCCATAATCTCTGGCTGATCGTCACCATCCGCGAAGGCAAAAACCGCGAAGTGCGCCGTGTTCTCGAACATGTCGGCCTGCAGGTGAACCGGCTGATCCGGGTGGCCTATGGCCCGATCGGCCTGGATGATCTGCCGCCGCGCATGGCCGACGAAATTCCCGATTCCGATGTGGCCCTGCTGAAAGCGATGCTGAAGGCTACCAAACCGGAGCCGCGTTGATGCGCGTCATCAAATGCGCATAATCTCTGGCAAATGGCGCGGTCGCCCACTGAAGGCACCCGAAGGCGAATCGACCCGCCCCACCAAGGATCGCGCCCGCGAAGCCATCTTCTCCATGCTCACCAGCCGGTTGGGCAGTTTTGAAGGCATCGACGTGCTCGACCTGTTTGCCGGCACCGGCGCGCTGGGTATCGAGGCACTGTCGCGCGGCGCTGGCAGCGCCTGCTTCATCGACAATGACGCGGCGGCGGTGAAAGCGATCAAGGCCAATCTGGCAGCGCTGGGCGCCAGCGGTGACGTGCGCCAGAGCCCGGTGGCCAGCCTTGGCCCGGCCCCGCGCGCGCATCACGTGATTTTCCTTGATCCGCCTTATGGTACGGGTCTCGCCGATCCGGCCATCACCCATCTGTACGAGCGCGGCTGGATCGCGCCGGATGCCATCATCAGCATCGAAACCGCCGCTGCCGATCCGCTCGCCTGCGATTGGGAAGTGCTGGTCGATCGCCGCTTTGGCAAGGCGCTGGTGCGCCTGCTCAGGGCGCCATAACCCCTCTCCCCCTGCGGGAGAGGGTCGACTCCCCGCAGGCGAGCGGGGTGAGGGGTTCAAGCTGCGGCCGCGTGAGCAACCCCTCACCCCGGGCCGCCTTCGGCGTCTCTCGCCCTCTCCCGCAAGGGGAGAGGGGATCAGTCCGCGCGATCCCGCGCGCCCACTTCAGTCCGCGCGATCCCGCGCGCGGGGATAGCTGCCGATCACCTTCACCCAATTGGTAAAAAACGCCAGTTCCTCCATCGCGCGTGCAACCGGCGGTTCGGCTGGCGAACCTTCGATCTCGGCATAGAATTCGGCCTGCGCGAACGAGCCATCGCGCAGATAGCTCTCCAGCTTGGTGATGTTGACGCCGTTGGTGGCGAAACCGCCCAGCGCCTTGAACAGCGCTGCCGGCACCGAACGCACTTCGAAATTGAAGCTGGTCATCGCCGGCAGGCCCAACGGCGGCGGCACCGCTTCCCGGCTGAGCACGAC
>NZ_JANPML010000431.1:0-7658 GCF_031422795.1 Sandarakinorhabdus sp. | reverse complement strand
TTGGCCAAGCGGCCGAGTTCGATCCCCGTCAGCAGGCTGCGGGTCGCTTCCAGCGCGGTCAATTCGTCAGTGTCGCCGCCGACGCGGGCTTCAGCGATTTCGCGATCAATTTCGGCAATCGACGTGTTCAGCTGTGGCTGGCTCGCGCTGGGAGCGCCGGTATTGAGCGAAACGTCGACGCCCTTATCGTCGAAGCTGACAAACGAAAGCACGAAGAACATCAGGAAAATGACCATCAGGAACAGCGGCACGGGCGCGACATAGCGGGCGCGCTGGCCTTTGATATAACTGCGGATCAGTTTGCCGGGCCGGAACACCAGCATCGGCAGCGTCGTCCACGCCTTGCCGTCGAAATGGGTGATGCCATGCAGAAATTCGTGAAACACCTCGCCCACGGTGCGGTGCAGATGGGCGCGCTGGCCACATTGGCCGCAAAAAGGCCCGGCGAGCGCTGTGCCGCAGTTGGGACAGGCGCCGCCTGGGCTGTGGTTGCCCGCTGGCTGATCGAGCGCATTGGCCGCCATTCCGGCCGTCACCAACGCTCCGGCTGCTTCGATCTGGTCAGACATCAGGCCCCCGGCTACCATTGCTTGCCCCGTTGCTTGGGCTGAAATCCACAGCAAAGGCAAGAGGGCAAGCCGCCACCACGTTGCGTCGCTGGCGGGCCGGCGCTACGGTCGGCACAAAGATTAGGGAGAGCATGATGGCCGGCGTGAACAAGGTGATATTGGTCGGACGATTGGGCAAGGATCCCGAATCGAAATCCTTCGCCAATGGCGGCAGCGTGGTGCAGTTCACCATGGCCACCTCGGAAACCTGGCGCGACAAGGCCAGCGGCGAACGCAAGGAAAAGACTGAGTGGCACAACATCGTCATTCGCAATGAAAACATCGGCAAGGTTGCAGCGCAATATCTGCGCAAGGGCAGCGAAGTGTATATCGAAGGCGCACTGACCACCCGCAAATGGCAGGATCAGAATGGCGCTGACCGGTATACCACCGAAATCGTGGTGGGCCCGTTCAAGGGTGAGATGACCCTGCTTGGCGGCCGTGAAGGCGGTGGCGGCGGCAGCGGTGGTGGTCGTGGAGACGATTTCGGTGGCGGTGGCGGCGGTGGCGGCTACGGCGGCGGCGCACCGGCAGGCGGCGGCTTTGGCGGCGCGCCGGCCGGTGGCGGCAAGCGCCCGGGCGCGTTCGACGACGATCTCGACGACGATGTGCCGTTCTGATCGGGCCAGCCTGAAGCTCAGTCTTTCTTCAGCACTGCAAACGGGCTGCGCAGGGCGATCGCTTCGTCTTCGCTGATCACGCCGGGCACGCGGACCGGCAGGCGCGGATAGGGATCGAGGCCCAGGGCAAAGGCCTGGGCTGCGATCTCACCCAGATCGACGATGTCCCCAACCAGCGGTTCGACCTCGAGATCGTTGCTGGACAGTTCCTGGTCGCCGCCTGGCGGCGTTTCCGGCGTGAGCAGCAGGGCGATGCGTTCCGTCACCAGAAACGGCACCGGCTCGGCGCTGGCCACGCAGGGCTGGGTGCCGGCGCCGTGCACCTGGCCGGTGATGCGAATGCCGGTGGCTTCGCGCTTCACCTCCAGCGCGGCGGTCAACTGGTCGAGCGCCAGCAGGTTGAAGCGCCGCGCCAGCGCCGCGCGTTCGCTGTCGTTGGTTTCCAGCATCAGCCGCTTGATCACGCCGCCAATCTCGTGGGCGCGCAGGATGTGGCTATATTCCGGTGTCGCGCTCATGCGGCAGTTCTCCATTGTCCGGCCAGCAGGGCCTCGGCACTGGTGGCAGCCAGTTGCAGCTGCAGCTGCAGCACGGCGGTGGCGACGAATTCGACGGCAGGTTCGGCCACCGTTTCGCCGCGATACAGATTGCGCCGCAGCGCTTCGGCCAGCGCGCTGTGATCGACACCGGCATCGCGATAGGCGCCCAATCGCCCGCCCAGCGCGGCCATCATGCGGCCCATATGCTTGGGTATCACCTGATCGCCGATCCCGTCCTGGCGCAAATTGCCTTCCATATCGGCCAGGAAACGATCGCCCAGATCGGCGGACAATTGCGCTGCCGGATGCCGGCCGTCGCCCGCCGACACTTGTTCCAGCCGCAGCAGCAGCAGCGACAGCACCAGCACCACCATGTCAAAGCGGCCATCCAGCGTGTCGGGTACCTGGCCTTCAACATAATAGGCCGACCGCCGCGCTTCTTTGACCACGGCGGCATAAAGCGGCTCGACCGGTGCTGGTGCAGCGCTGCCCATCAGGCGCTTCAGGCTGGAGAATAATCCCATGCGACGAGCGGCTAGCATAATCGCCCGGGCTGACATAATGAACTTGGCGAACAGGATTGTCGCAGCGGGGGCGGAGCGACTTTGGTGCGACGCTGGAGTGTAAGATGAAGACCGGACTTGCCACCATCGTGTTGATTGCCGCTGCGTTGGCCACCAGTGGCTGCTCGCGCATCAAGGCGCAGCAGGGCTATCTGATCGATGAAACCCTGTTCACCTCGATCCTGCCGGGTGTGGACAATCGCGAATCGGTGTCGCGCACCCTGGGCCGGCCCACGTTTGCGGCCCAGTTCGACAATGGCAGCTGGTATTATGTCAGCCGCCTGACCGGCCAATATGCCTTTGTCGCGCCGAAAACCCTGCAACAGCAGATCCTGATCGTCAGTTTCGATGCAGACGGCAATGTTTCGACCGTGCAGCGCCGCGGCATGGAAAAGATCGCCCGCATCAACCCGGTGGACGACAAGACCGCAACGCTTGGCAAGTCGGAAAGCTTCTTCCAGGAACTGTTCGGCAACGTCGGCCAGGTCGGTGCCGGTGGCGGCCCGCTTGGCGGCCAGCCGACTGGGCGCGACGGCCCGCGCTGATTGGCGGTGCCGCGATGCGCCGCACACCGATTCTGGTTGGACTGCTGGCTGGCCTGATTGCCGGTTCGGCGCGCGCCGCCGATCCAATCCCCGATATTGCTCCCGATCCTGCGGCCGAACCACGGCTGGAAGGCCGCTGGCTTGGCCTTGTCGCGTCCGACGTGCCGGCTGCCCTGTGGTGGGCTGGCCCTGCCCAGCGCGATTCTGCCGGCCCCGATACGCTGGGCGAAGCGCTGGCGGGCATTCCCGGCCTGATTGTCACGCCTGCCCCCGGCAATGGCACGGCCGCGCTGATCGTGCGCCACGGCCGCAGCCAGTCTGATCTCGGGTTTGGCCCGGTGGCCCAACCCGGTGCGCCGCTGCTGCTGGCTGGCCTGTTCGATTTCGATCTGTTGCTGGCGGCGCCCGCTGGCGGACTGGGCGGCGCGGCCGGTGAACTCAGCCTATCGCTGCGCCGGCCCGGTGCGAAACTGGCCGGGCTGGGTGAATTTGCCGCCGGTGCCTTTGGCAGCCGCCGCGGCCTTGCCCGCCTTGATGTGCCGGTCACCAAGGGCGTGCGGCTGGGGCTGGGCGGCCATATCCAGCATGATCTGGGCTGGCTGCAGAACACGGCCACCGGCGAACGGCTCAACCGTGGTCTGCGCGCCGGGCTGGCCGGCACGCTCGACATCGATCTTTCGCCGTCGCTTTCTGTGGCGCTCACCAGCCTTTATGCGCGCAGCAAGGCTGGCAATCTGCCGGCGTTTGCCTGCGACCCAAATTTGCCGGCCAATTGCGACGGACGCTTTACCAGCATCGGCCAGCGGCCACCTTCGCCTCAGCCCGCCCAGCGCTGGGGATCGATCTCGCCGGATCTGGCCACGATGCCGATGGGCCAGCGCGCCGATATGGCGCTGCATGATCTGCGGCTGGTGCATGCAGGTGACACGCTGCGGCTGGAACTCGTCGGCGCGCTGGCGCGGCAGACCGGGCAGCTGGGCCTGGATTTTTCGGCTGATCAGAAATTGGCGGCGCTGGCGACACCGGCGGGACTGGCCAGCAACAGCTATGGCCTGATTGCCCGCACTGTTGATGACAGCAAGGGCCTTGATCTGATTGGGCAGGTCGATCTGGGCCAGATTGTTGTGCGCGCCGGCGCCGGAGTGCGTGCGGCGCAGGCTCGCCGCGATGCCGCCGACACGTTGGCCGGAAGGGTGCTCGCCGATCGCCGCATCAGCCAGAACCGCGACAGCCTATATGGCTTTGGCCAGATGCGCCTCGAAGCCGGGGGCGGCCTGGCGCTGGAGGCCGGGGTGCGGGTGGACCGACAGACGCTGGCGCTGGTCGTGAGCGATCGCAGCAGCGTGTGTACGACTAATGCCTTGGCGTGCCTCGCGCCCGCTGGCCCGGCCCGGCAGCAACGCACGTTGGTCACACCCGAATTCGCGGTGTCGTGGGCGGCATCGCCGCAATGGCTGCTGTTTGCCCGCAGCGCCCGCAGCGCGCGGCTGCCGGGCTGGAACCTGCTGGCCCGCAGCAGTGCCGAACTGGTGCTGTTGCCGGCGGAAACCGGCTGGCACCACCACGCTGGGGTGAAGGCCGATCTGTGGAGCGGCCGGGTGCGGCTGGAGGCCAGCGGCTTTGCGGCGCGCACGCAGGCGCTGGTCTCGCCGCTGTTCGGCATTGATCCGCTGGCCATCGCAGTGGCAGCGACCCAGCGGCTCAACATGCGCAACCACGGCGCAGACATGGCGATCACGGCGCGCCCGATCGATGGCCTGGAACTGGCAGCCACGCTGGGCTGGCAACAGGCGCGCTGGACCGGCCCTGTGCCTGCTACTGTGCCGGTGACAGCGCCGATGCGGCCGCTGTATGCGCCCGATACGATGGCCAGCCTGTCGGCGGCGTGGCGGCAACCGTTGCCGGGCACTGGTTCCGTGCTGGTGCCACGGGTGACGGCGCGCTGGCGTAGCGCCATGACGGTTGGGCCGACGCTCGGTCTGATCGATGGCGTGTCGCCTGGCGGCTGGCAGGTGGCTGCCGCCCTGCAGCTGGAAATTCCCGATGGCGGCTGGTTGATGAGCCTGGAGTGCGAGAATTGCCTCGATCAGACGCTCACCGATGGCGCGGTGGTCGGCCTGCCCACGCTGAATCCGCCGCGCTGGTGGCAGCTCAGGTTCACCCGGCGGTTCTGATTGCCTGTATTTAAACGGTCCAAAGTGGCACGAAAGTCACGTTCTGGCGTGTTTTCGCGCATTATTGCGCTGCGATGACAAAATTCTGCTTGCACCGTGGGGGACAAGCCCGCTTTAAACCATTTATCAGGGGAAAACTGATGCAAGGTGCCCCCCGAGGGGCGTGTTTCACGAGAAGGGGAATTTATGGCCATTGAAGCCAAGAGCGGACGCAATACCTCGGCGCTGATGAAGCCGCTGACGCCGCAAGGTCCGCTCGCCGCAATTGTTGGCGACAGCCCGCTGCCGCGCGGCCAGGTCGTTGCCAAGATGTGGGATTATATCCGTGCCAACAATCTGCAGAAGCCGACCGACAAGCGCGTGATTCTGGCCGATGCCAAGCTGAAGCTGGTCTTCGGCAAGGACGAGTGCACCATGTTCGAAATGAACAAGTTCATCGCCCAATATCTGAAGTAAGTCCTTCGGAACGACAAGCGAGGGGCGCTGTCGGGGATGACCCGGCCGCGCCCCTTTCGCGTTCGGGTGCTTCAGTCCGCCAGTTTCCTGAAACGGGCGATGAAAAAGCCATCGATGCCGCCTTCTACCTGGCCGGGCAGAGTGCGCACCCAGCCATCGGCGGCTGGCTTCAGGCCGGCGGGCAGTTCTTCAGCGGCAATCATCTCGCGCGGCAGGCCGGCGATAACGCGTTCGGCGATGCGCTCGCCTTCCTGCGGGAACAGGCTGCAGGTGGCATAGATCAGCCGACCGCCGGGTTTCAGCCAGGCCGACGCGCGGCGCAGCAAGGCGGCCTGCAACAGGGTGACCGGCGCCAGATCGGTGGTGCCCTTCAGGTGCAGCACGTCGGGATGGCGGCGGAAGATGCCGGTGGCCGAACAGGGCGCATCGATCAGGATATGATCGAACAAGGCTTCCGGCTCCCAGCGCAGGGCATCGGCGGCGACCAGATCGGCGGTCAGCCCGGTGCGCGCCAGATTTTCGCGCACGCGCTCCAGCCGGTGATCCGACATGTCAAGCGCGGTCACCTTGCAGCCGCGCGCCGCCAATTGCAGCGTCTTGCCGCCCGGCGCGGCGCACAGATCAAGCACATGTTCCCCGGCCAATGCCGGCAGCAGCCGCGCGGGCAGGCTGGCCGCCAGATCCTGCACCCACCAGGCCCCTTCGGCAAAGCCCGGCCATTCGGTGATGCTGCCCTTGCGCGCGGCGCGAACATGGCCGGGCGCCAGGCTGATGCCATCAAGCGCCTGCGCCCAATGGTCTGTTTGCGACGGGTCTTTCAGGGTCAGATCGGTCGCCGGTTCCTCGGCCAGCGCGGCGCTGGCGGCATCGGCCACGGCCACACCCCAATCGCGCGCCCAGAACACATCGAACGGATCGGGCAGTCGCGGGACGGGCGGCAGCGTGGCCGGGCGCCGGATCAGGCTGCCCAATACGCCATGCACCAGCCGGCGGGGGCCGCCTTCCACCAGCGGCAGCGCGGTCGCCACCACGGCATGCGGCGGCGTTTCCAGCTTCAGCCAGCCGGCCAGCGCGACGCGCAGGGCATGGCGGGCGCGGGCATCGCCGGGCAGCGGGCGCGGTGTGGCGCTGTCGATCAACGCATCGAGTTCGGGCAGCCAGCGCAGGACGGTCAGCGCCAGCAGCCGCGCCAGGCCGCGATCCTGCGGCAGCGGCAGATCATCGGTGTGGCTGGTGGCGGCATCAAAAGGCGCGCCGCGATCGAGCACGGCCTGCACGATTTTCAGCGCTGCGCGGCGGGCGGCGACGCCGGTATCATCGCGGTTGGTGGTCGGGCGTCCATCACGGACAGGTTTGCGGGGTTGGTTCATCGCCAGCCCCATGCCTGAAAGTGGCGGATATGCCCACCCCCAGCAACGTCTACAGGCGGGCAGGGCGCGGCGACCAGGCTATTTCCGCCAGGCTATTTCCGCTTGCCCAGGAAATTGCCGATCACCTTGAAGTGAGACACCGGGAACAGCCGCACCATCCAGTCGATGAAGCGCGCATCAGGCCCGATCAACACGCGCAGGCTGCGGCGCTCCATGCCCTTGATGATGGTCTCGGCGGCCTGTTCGGGCGTGGTCTTCACCGCGGCCTCGAACTCGGCGGCGAAATCGGTGTTGGGGTCCTGCCCCGGCAGCAGCGCGATCTGCTTGCTGTTCCTGGCCACGTTGGTCTTGATGCCGCCGGGGTGAACGCGGATCACCGACACATTCGGATCGGTCACCGCCATTTCCATGGCCAACGCTTCGGTCAGGCCGCGCACGGCATATTTGCTGGCGTTATAGGCGCTTTGCGTGGGGTAACCCATCATGCCGAACACGCTGGAAATATTGACGATCCAGCCGATGCCATCCTTGGCGGCGCGCGCACGCACATGCGGCAGCGCGGCGCGGCAGCCTTCGACCACGCCGGTGAAATTCACTGCCATCACGCGATCGAAATCCTCGCGCGGGCAATCGGCGAACGGCGCCACCACCGACAGGCCGGCATTGTTGATGATGCCGTCCAGCCGGCCGAAATCGCGCACCGCGCTGTCCACCCAGTGCTGCAGCGCCGGCGTATCGGTCACATCCAGCGTGGTGATGCTGGCCGCGCGGTTGCCGAGCAGG
>NZ_JANPML010000430.1:0-19137 GCF_031422795.1 Sandarakinorhabdus sp. | reverse complement strand
GCCGCGGTCGCCAACATGCCCGACACGCCGATCGCCGATGAATGGCTGGGCGTCGCCATGCTCTATTCCTCTGGCACCACCGGCCGGCCGAAAGGCATTTTGCGGCCGTTGCCGGAGGTGAAACCCGATGAGCAGCTACCGCTCTATGGTTTCCTGAGCAAACTGTGGCTGTGCCGGGACAAGATGATCTATCTGTCACCGGCGCCGCTTTATCACTCGGCCCCACAGGGTGCGGTGTCACTGGCGATCATGGCGGGCGGCACCGCAGTGATCATGGAGAGCTTCAACCCGGAAACCTATCTGCAGCTGATCGAACGCTATCGCGTCACCCACAGCCAGCTGGTGCCGACCATGTTCTCCCGCATGCTGAAGCTGCCGGAGGATGTGCGTCGCCGCTATGATCTCGGTTCGCTGGAAGCCGTTGTGCATGCGGCTGCCCCCTGCCCGATCCCGGTCAAGGAGGCGATGATCGATTGGTGGGGGCCGATCATCCACGAATATTATGGCGCCACCGAAGGCCTGGGTTTCACGGCCTGCGATACGGCCGAATGGCTGGCCCACAAGGGCACGGTGGGGCGCGTGGTGCTGGGCGAAATCCACATTCTGGACGACGACATGCAACCGATGCCGCCGGGCGAACCGGGCACGATCTGGTTTACCACCGCGACACCCTTCGAATATTTCGAGAACGCCGACAAGACGAACGAAAGCCGATCGGTCGACGGGACGAAGACCACCGTTGGCGACGTTGGCTATCTGGATGCGGATGGCTTCCTGCACCTCACCGATCGCAAGACGTTCATGATCATTTCCGGCGGCATGAACATCTATCCGCAGGAGTGCGAAAACCTGCTGATCACCCATCCCAAGGTGACCGATGCCGCCGTATTCGGCGTGCCGAACGACGATCTGGGCGAAGAGGTAAAGGCCGTGGTGCAGGCAGCGCCGGGGGTGACGGCAAACGCGGACCTGGCCGCGGAACTGATCGCCTTCTGCCGGGCCAACATGGCCCATATCAAATGCCCGCGCTCGATCGATTTCACCGATCAATTGCCGCGTTTGCCCACCGGCAAACTTTACAAACGCGAGCTACGTGATCCCTATTGGGCGGGCCGCAACAGCAGGATCGGCTGAACCGCGTTACGCCGCGCGAGCCAAAAAAAGGAGCGACGCTTTGCCGGCGCCGCCCCTTCTGACGAGCCCCCATCGCTGGGGGACGGCCCTCCCGGCTTACTGCAGCAGCTGGGTAACCTGCTGGGCCGACTGGTTGGCTCGGGCCAGCATCGCCTGCGCGGCTTGGCTGAGCACCTGGTTCTTGGCCAGATTGGTCGATTCCACCGCAAAGTCGGTATCCTGGATCCGGCTGCGCGAGGCCTGCAGGTTGGTGCTGTTCGACGACAGGTTGTTCACCGCCGCTTCCAGCCGGTTCTGCACGGCACCGATGTTGGCGCGATCGAGGTTGACGCTGTTCAGCGCTTCATCAATGGCATCAAGGGCAGCGGTGGCCCCATCGGCGGTCGACACATCGATATCCGAGATGCGCAGGCCACCCTTGGAAGCGCCATAGCTGTTTTCCTCGAAACCCAGCGCCGTGAAGTTGGACGCCGCGGCAAAAGCCTGGCTGCCGGCCTTCACGTCGATGGATTTGGCCGATTCCAGCCGCACCGAGCCATAGGCGGTTTCCGCCGTCGCCGCCGTGGCCGCGATGGCATAAGCGCTGCCCGAACCCTTCACCGTGGTGCCGCCCAGGCCGAGTTCGCCCGCAGTGGCGCCGCCGGCGACAATGGCAACCGACAGGTTGCGACCATCGGCAGCGGTCAGATCAAGGCCGCCAAGGCCGTTGTCGGACGCGCTGACGCCGGTCATGCCGCCGAAGTTGTTGATGGCAGCAGCCACCTTTTCGCGGCGGGCCTGTGCCGTATCGGTGGTGGCAAGGCCATCGATGGTGATGGCAACGCCGTTGATGGTGACCGAAGCGCCCGTACCGGCGAGGGTGGTGGCCGTGGTGTTGGCCGTGAGCGTCACGTCGTTGGCAACGGCGCTGACGCCGGTCTGCGCCGAGGAGGCATTGACCGCCGCCGCGATGGCAATGGCGCTGGCCGATTTCGACGACGAGGCCGCCACCGTGGAGGAGACATTGTCATCAGCCGCCGCCGCCGCCCGGATGGCCACGCCATTGATGCTGAGATCGCCGTTGTTGAGGTTGCGGATGCCGGTGGCATCCACCGCCACGGCGCGGGCATCGGTGCTCACGGTGGAAACGCCGCGTTCGAACGTGCCTTCGGCCAAGCCGGCGCGGCTGATGCGGGCGCTGGCGCTGTTGGCCGAGCTGATCTCGATCGGCTGACCGTTGGTGCTTTCGAGGTTGAAGCTGCCCGACTGCGCGCCGACCTTCAGGCCGGTGGACGCAGAAGTGAGCGTCGCCACCGCCACTTCGATGTTGCGGCCATCATCAGCTTCAAGACGGATGCCGCCGTTGGTATCACCGGTGTCCACCGCGCGCACGCCGGTCTGGCCGGAAATGGCGTTGATGGCATCGCGCACCAGGCGGCGGCTTTCGGCGGCGTCGGTGGTGGTGCTCACCGAAGCGGTGGAAACGCCGTTGATGGTCACGGTGCCGGTCAGTGCGGCGGCGGTCATGGCCGATCCGGTCATCACTGTCTGGCCGACAACGGCGCGAACGCCGGTCTGTTCGGTGGCGCGGTTGATGGCGGCGGCCTTGGCCAGCGCCGAAGCAGCCTTGTTGCCCGATGACAGGCTGTCATCCGACGACAGCGACGAGCCGATGGTGGTGCCGTTGATCACCAGATCGCCGGCCTGCAGGGCCTGATTGGCGCCAAGGTTGGCGGCGGTGGCTTCGAAAGCACCCGAAGCCGACAGCGCTGGGCTGGAACCAAGGCCGAGATCACGCGCCCGGGTGGAGGTGAGGCTGAATGACACGGTTTCGCCAGCGCGGCTGCCGGTTTGCAGGCGCACATTCTGGGCCGAACCATCCAGCAGGCGGCGGCCGTTGAAGTTGGTGCGCACGCCGACATTGTCGATTTCGCCCACCAGCTGGCGGACTTCGGCCTGCACCGCTTGGCGATCGATGCCGGTCAAGGTGCCGTTGGCCGACTGCACCGACAGTTCGCGCATCCGCTGCAGCATGTTGGTCACTTCGCCCATGGCGCTTTCCGCCGTCTGCGCCATGCTGATGCCGTCGTTGGCGTTCCGCATGGCGACCGCGAGGCCGCGCACATCGGCCGTCATCTTCTGGCTGATGGCGAGGCCGGCGGCATCGTCCTTGGCGCTGTTGATACGTTGACCGGTGGACAGGCGCTGCATTGCCATGCCCATCATGTTATTGGCACTGCGCTGCGCATTCTGGGCGGTCAGCGCGCTGATGTTGGTATTGATAACAGTCATCTCTGGGTTACTCCCGCTTCCCGCCACCGCAGAAGGAGCGGGGCGCTGCACTGGAAACGGCACAAACTGAATTCCGCTTAAACCTGTTGCGAAAAAGGCCTCAATTGAACGACTTGCGCTTCCCTTTTCCGGTTCTGCTGGCCACGCGCGATCTTGTTTTCATCAACAAGCCGGCGGACCTGGCCGTGCATCCTGGGCCGAAAACGCCCCGCAGCCTCGAAGATCATCTGCCGGCGCTGGCGCTGGGTGGCTTTGCGCCGGTCGCCGCCCATCGGCTGGACCGCGACACCTCGGGCTGCCTTGCTGTCGCCCGCAGCCGGCGCGGCGCCAAGTGGCTGAGCGCGGCTTTTGCGACGGGCAGTACCGAGAAAATATACTGGGCGATCCTTTCAGCCCTGCCCGCCGCGCCGACCGGTGTGGTGGATGCGCCGCTGGCCAAGGTGTCGAGCGCAGCGGCGGGATGGCGCATGGTGATGGACAAGTCCGGCAAGCCGGCGCGCACGCATTGGAGAGTATTGGGGCGGGTGCTGGATTCCGACCAGCATCTGGTCGAATTCCGCCCTGAAACCGGGCGCACCCACCAGATCCGGGTGCATGCCGCGCATATCGGCTGCCCAATCGCGGGCGATCCGGTTTATGGCGACGGAGCGGGCCCCATGCGGCTGCACGCGAAGGGCCTGGCCATCACCCTGCCCGATGGTCAACGCATCGCGGTCAGCTGCGATCCGCCGGCGGATTGGCCGATTTCACTCGGCCTTGAAAGCCAATGAAATCGCTGTAGTTTTCGGCTAAAACCGCAAGTCGCTGGTGCACCAGATCGGGGCCAATATGCTGCACCACACCATCGACCAGCAGGTTCAGCAGCGAGGCCAGCGCCGAATTCATGTCCCAGAAATGGCCCAGCGCCACTTCGGCGGTGAGGATATGCGGCGTCAGATCGCGCGCCCAGGGGCAATAGGGATCGGTGATCACGACAAGCGCCCGGCCGCTGGCCGCAACCCGTTCGGCGAGCAGACGAAACTGGCGGGAATAGCGGCGCACATCGATGGCAACGAACACATCGCCGGGCCCGGCATCAACCACGACATCCATTATGCCGGCCGCCATATCGAGGCTGGCGACCTGCGGACGGACATAGGACAAGTGGCGGGCAAAGCCAGCCGCCAGCCCGGCTTCGGTCTGGAAACCGGCAACATGCACACGCGGCGCGGCGGCGAGCAGCGCAACGATGGCGGCCCATTCCGGCGTTTCGGCCTGCGCGTAAACACCCGAAATCGCGGCGGTTTCAGCCTTCAACCGGGCATCGGCAGACGGTGCCGGACGGGTGAGCAGCCACGGCGCATCGCGGGCATCGTCGCGCAGATCATCCTTCAGGGCGGCCAGATTATCGTAACCCAGGCTCTTCACCAGCCGCGCCACGGTCATCGCCGACACACCAACGCGCTGGCCGATGGAGGCCGCGGTTTCAAACGGCAGCTGATCCAGATTGTCGGCCAGCCAGCCGGCGATCATCCGTTCCGAAACGGTCAGATGCTCGTAGCGGTCGGCAAGGCGTAACGAGATCCGACTGGGGGCGATACGGCTGCTCATGTGCGTTGGATAACATCCGCGCACATTTGCGCAACTGCGCGCTTCAGCCGGCTGGTTTCGCTGGGAAGGTCACCGGCTTGAAACGTTCGGCGGCAAACAGCGGCGACTGATCATTATAGTGCGGCGATTGCGGACGGGTGGCGGCGGCCCCGAAATGATGCACGGATTCCGATTTCACCTGGCCGGCGGCAGTCCATTCGACCAGCATGATATAACCATCGCCATTGTTGCCAACGCGGCGGCCATCGGCCGAGATGTCGCCAATCATGGCGCGCAACGCATCAGGGCCGCCACACAGCGGCAGATCAACCTTGCCGCGCCGCAGCCGCTGGAAATCGCCCAGCGGCGGATCAAGCCGGCCAAAATGCCTGGTCAGCCCCGCCACCGCGTCTTCCAGCCCGGCGCGGGCGTTGGGCACCGGTTTTTGCAGATAGGCAAAACGCGCATGCTGGGCAAAGGCCAGCGCCACCAGCGTATCGGCGGCACCCTGGCAATCCAGCGTGAAATCCCATTGCCGGATCAGCGCCTGGGCCTTCTGCAAATCGGGCCGCCCCTTGGTGTCCAGCGCCAGCACTTCATCCCACCAGCGCCCCGCCCAGCCGGCCCGATCATAACCCTTGTCATATTTGATGGAGAGCAGCTGTTCCCGGCTGATCTGCTGATTGCCTAACTGTGCAAAGCGCGCCTGATAGCGCATGGCGCGGTTGGTGATCTGGGTTTCGATGCCCATGTCTTCGGAAAAATCACTGCGCTTCAATTCGTTGGCTGGCGCGGTCGAAAGAAACGGCGTGTTGTTGGCATTGGCCACCCAGCCGGCTGCCGGATCGATCACATGCGGATTGGCAGACCACGGCAGATAAGCGGTCCACAAGGCCTTGGACGTGTCGCCCGGCAGCACGCCGCGCCAATCAAAGCCGGGCGCGCGGGCCGGGAACAGCGCATTGTGGAACATGCCGATATGGCCTTTGGCATCGGCATAGATGAAATTGGTGGCGGGAACGCCCTGTGTCGCCATGATCGCCTGCCAGTCGGCAAAATCGCGCGCCTTGTTCAGCCGGTAATAGTGTTCGACCTGGCCCACTTCGCCGATGCCGGCAAAACGGATGGCAAAGGCCCCCAGCGCATTTTTGATCACTGGGCCATGCACACTGCGATACACGGTGCGCGGGATCGGCAGCACCAGCGGGCCGTACTTCACCCGCAACCAGACGCGCCGCTGCTCCAGATCGCGCCACTGGCCATCAAGCCGGTAACGTTTGCCGCTGTCATCCAGCACAAGCTTGTAAACGTCGATCAAATCCGGGCGGTTGACCGTGTTGGTCCAGCCCAGCACCTTGTTGTGGCCCATCAACCCAAAGGGCGCGCCAGTGAAATTGACGCCGGCAAAATCCCAGCCAGCATCGGAATGCACCACCATTTCCCACCAGGCCACTGCCCCTTCCCAGGGCTGATGGCTGTTGAGAATGAGCCGCGTCGTGCCATCTGCGCTGCGCCGACCGGCAACGGCAAAGGCATTGCTGCCGCGTTCATCGGCTGGCCCGGCATCGCGCGGCGGCAGGCGATCATCAAGCAGCGCCGACAAGGGCCGATCCAACCCGAAGAAAAACGGCGAGCGCAGCGCAAAACCAGCGACGATGTCGCGTCCGGTAACCGGAAACAGCCCCTGCAACCGCACCTCGCGGGCGTTTTTGCGGGCATAATCGTTCAGCCCCTGCGCATAGGCTTCGACCAGCGCCCGCGTGGCCGGCGACAGGCTGGCATAGCCCTTCTCTGCCACGGCATTGGCATCGAGCAGATGGCCGACGAAATCGAATTTTGCGCCGTCTTCGCCCGAAATGGCGCCGGCACGGCCGCGCACGGCGGCCAGCGATTCTTCCAGGTCGCGAAAATCATCCTGCGCCTGCGCGATGGCGATGCCATAGGCGACATCGGCATCGGTCTTGCCGCTGATGTGCGGCACGCCCCACTGATCACGCACGATCTTCACCGTTCGCTTCAGCGCCGGATCCGGTTCGGGCGGGCGCGCCGTAAAGGCATCCCATGTCGAAAGCCCCACCACCACGGCGGCCAGGGCAATCGACGTCCAGAACAGCGCCGTAAACCAACGCGGCATCAGCGGGCGTCTTTCACAACGGCACCGCCCATCACCACGACCTTCACATCGCGCAGCACGTTCACATCGGCGGTCGGATCACCGGCCACGGCGATGATGTCGGCATGGCGGCCAGTCGCGATCTCGCCAACGTCATCACGGCCCAGCGCTTGCGCGGCCACGCTGGTGGCAGCACGGATCGCGTCGATTGGCGCCATGCCCCATTCCACCATCTTGGCAAACTGGCGGGCATTGTCGCCGTGCGGATAAACGCCGGCATCGCTGCCAAAAACCATCTTCACCCCGGCTTTCCACGCCGCCTGGAACGTCTGACGCTGTTTCAGGCCGATGGCGCGTTCCTTGGCGAGATTTTCCTCCGGCACGCCGTTCTTCGCCCCTTCGGCCAGGATATAATCATCGTTGTAGACATCCATGGAAAAATAGGTGCCGAACTGTTTGGCCAGCGCAAACGCCTCCGCATCGGCCAGGCTGGCGTGTTCGATGGTATCGGCCTTGGCCCGGATCGCCGCCTTGATGCCATCGGCGCCGTGCGCGTGCACCGCCACCTTCATGCGCAGCCGGTGGGCTTCGTCCACCAGCGCGTCCATTTCTTCCTGGGTCAATTGCTGGCCATCCACCGTGTCGCGGGCGGAAAACACGCCGCCGGTGGCACAGAACTTGATCACATCGGCACCCAATCGGTGCATTTCGCGCACCTTCTCGCGGAAGCCCTGCGGGCCCGATGCGACGCCGCTGCGATCAACCGTGATGCCGGAATGAAAGCGATTGTCGTCGCAATGCCCGCCGGTGGCACCCAGCGCATAGGCCGCCGGCACGATGCGCGGGCCGCGGATGACGCGTTCATCAATCGCCTGCTTGAGCCCCACATCGCCAAAATCAGCCGAGCCGACATTCCTGACCGTGGTAAAACCGGCATCCAGCGTGCGCCCGGCCATGGCCACACCCACCGCCACACTGAAGGCGCGGGCGTGACGCAGATCGGCATCAAAGCCCAGCGCCGGATCGCTGGTGAGGTGGACGTGCATGTCGATCAGGCCTGGCAGGATGGTGAGATTGCCCAGATCGATGCGCTTTGCATCGGTGACAATATGCCGATCCTGCGTGGTGACCAGCGTGATGCGGCCATTTTCGGTGACGATCTGCGGGTTCTGGATGATCTTGCCGCTCACGACATCGAGCATCCTTGCAGCGGTGATCACCACGGTTTCAGCAGACGCAGCGGTGCTGCCAAGCAAACCCAACAAAATCAGTGCAAACCGCGGCATCATCACGTCTCTCCCTAGCTGCCCAATCGATAGGGGCAGCCGGGAGCGACGGCAAGCCGATCAGGCAACCAATTGCAGGCTGGGTGCGGGCAGATAGGGCACCGGCAGGCCATCACCGGTGACCAGCGCCGCGAGGAACTGATCCACACAGGCATCCCATCCATAGCGCCGGCCTTGCGCCACGCAATCAGCGCGCCGGGCACCCAGCGCCGCGCGCATCGCCTCACCCAGATCATCCGCCACAGCGCCGATCCGGGCCCCGGAACCTCTGCCCGTCCGGCCATCGGCACCAAAGCCTTGGGCGCCGACCACATCGAGCGGGCCGGGCACCGGATAGCCCGCCACGGGCGTCCCACTGGCCAGCGCTTCGATCATCACCAGCCCGAACGTATCGGTACGGCTGGGGAAGACCAGCACATCAGCGCCGGCATAGGCACTGGCGAGCGCATTGCCGTGCAGCGCGCCCAGGAAATGCGCGGCCGGATATTTCTTCTGCAGGCTGTCGAGCGCCGGGCCATCGCCCACCACCAGCTTGTCGCCAGCCCAAGGCGCGGCCAGAAAAGCCTCGATATTCTTTTCGACCGCGACGCGGCCGACATGCAGCGCCACCGGGCGTTTCAGGCCGGCATAGACCGGGTGCGGGGCGATTTCAGGGCGGAATTGGGCGGTATCAACGCCACGCGACCAGAGACGGGTTTGGGAAATGCCATGGCAAGCCAGTTCATCGGCCAGGCGCGGCGTTGCCACCATCACGGCGCTGGCGGCGCCATGGAAGCGGCGCAGCACGCGCCAGGCCAATTGAGTACCGCCGCCGATGCGCGCCGACACATAATCCGGAAAGCGCGTGTGAAAACTGGTGGTGAAAGCCATGCCCTGCTGCATCGCCCAGCCGCGGGCGTGCCAGCCCAGCGGGCCTTCGGTGGCGATGTGCAGCGCATCGGGCGCAAAGGCGCGAATCTGCTTGGCCGTCCGGCGCTGGGTGGTCATCGCCAGCCGGATTTCCGGATAGCTGGGCATCGGCACCGACCAATATTGATCGGGCGAGATCACCTGCACGCGCACGCCGCGCTCGGCGAGCAGACGGACGGTGGTGGACAGCGTGCGGACCACACCGTTGACCTGCGGTTCCCAGGCGTCGGTAACAAGCGTGAGTTTCAGCATGATTGTTCCTTCAGGCCGCCATCTGGGCCGGCGTTATCTGGGCCGAGGTCGCGTTCAGAGCGGCTTGGCGCACGTGCTCGGCCCAATCGATGATCTCGATGCGGCCATCGGCATGCTCGGCCAGCGCGGTGCAGCTTTCGACCCAATCGCCGTCGTTCATATAGGTGATGCCGCCGAACTCGCGGATTTCGGCGGAATGGATATGGCCGCACACCACCCCGTCCAACCCACGCAGCCGCGCGGCTTCGGCCACCGCTTCTTCAAACCGGCCGATGAAGGCGACGGCGTTCTTCACCTTCTTCTTGATGTGGGCGGAGATCGACCAGTACGGCAGGCCCAATTGTTGCCGGGCACGGTTGTAGTGGCGGTTCAATTTCAGCAGCAGCTCGTAGCCAATGTCCCCGGCCCAGGCGAGCCAGCGGTGATAGAGCACGATGCCATCAAATTCGTCGCCATGGCACACCAGCAGCTGGCGGCCATCGGCGGTGGTGTGGATGGCCTCCAGCGCGATTTCGACCCCGCCAAAGCCCAGTCCGGCATAGGGCCGCAGCATCTCGTCGTGATTGCCGGGGATGTAGATGACGCGCGTGCCCTTGGCGGCCATCTTGAGCACGCGGCGCACGACATCATTGTGGCGTGCCGGCCAATACCAGCCGCGCTTCAGCTTCCAGCCGTCGATGATATCGCCCACCAGATACAGGGTTTCGGGCTGGATCGATTTCAGGAAATCCATCAGCAGATCGGCGTTGCAGCCGGGCGTACCAAGGTGAATATCGGAAATCCACACCGTGCGCAGTTTCAGCTTGCCGCTGGGGGTGCGCTCATCCTCGTCGGTGAGGAAGGCGGGACCGGATGGCGGAAGTTGAAACGGAACCGGGCCGGAAGATAATGGGCGGAGAGACGATGGTGGCGGTGCTGCTGGCTCACGCCAGAGCAATTGTTCGGCAACGGCCAGCGGCAAAGACGCCATCGGAACCCCCTGTATGGTTCAACCTTGCCCGGATGCTTTAGCGATGGGCAGTGACAGGGGTGTGGCAGCGCGATTGCGCCAATGTGGCAAAATTGTTGAGGTTATGTTGCAGCGCGGTCGTAGCGTTTCAGGCGGGCCGAGTCAGGCGCGTTGAATCAGCCGGTGGCGTTCCCAGGCCAGCGCGTGGCCGACCATGGTTTCAAGGTCGGCAAAGCGCGGTTGCCAGCCAAGCAGTTCGCGGGCCTGGCTTTGCGCCACCAGCACTGCCGGATCGCCGGCGCGGCGCGGGCCATCGTGGCGCGGGATGGCGGTGCCCGACACCGCTTCGAGCGCGTCGAGCACTTCGATCACCGATGCGCCCTCGCCGTAACCCAGATTGACCGCGTGATACTGGCCCGGATCCGCCAGGCAGGCGCGCAGCAGCAGGATATGCGCATCGGCCAGATCGGTGACATGCACATAATCGCGCACGCCGCTGCCATCGCGGGTGGGATAATCGCGGCCAAAGATTGTGAAGCGTGTCCGTTGGCCGGTGAGCACGTGGCAGGCCAGTTCGATCAGGTGATGCGGGTGCTGGCTGGCTTGGCCGGAGCGCAGCTGCGGATCAGCGCCCGCCACGTTGAAATAGCGCGGGCACGCCACCGAAAAACTGCGATTGGCCGCTACCATGTCGGCCAGTGCGCGTTCGGCAAAGGCCTTGGACCAGCCATAGGGGTTGATCGGCGCAATCGGTGCGGTGACCGCCAGCGGTTGGCCATCACCATCGCCGTAAACGGCAGCTGTGGACGACATCACGAACGCGCCAACCCCGCAGGCCAGCGCGGTTTCAGCCAGGTTCAGCGTCTCACCAAAATTCTCGCGGTAATACAGCGCTGGCTGTTCCACCGATTCCGCCACCGAAATGCGCGCGGCAAAGTGCAACACAGCGCCGATATTGTGTTCGCGGATCACGCGTTCCACCAGCGCCTGATCCCCGGCGCGGCCTTCCACGAAGATGGCGCCGGCCGGCACCTGGGCGCGGCTGCCGGTCACCAGGCTGTCGAGCACCACCGTCTTCACCCCGCGATCAAGCAGCGCCAGCGCGGCATTGCTGCCGATATAGCCCGCCCCGCCGGTGACCAGCACCGGCGGCAGTTCGGTTTCAGGGATCAGGGGCAGAAGGGCAGACATGGGTTCGACCTACAGCGCTTTGCCGCCACCATCAACGCTCCAGCCGCAGGTTGGACAATTGCGAGCCGATTTGCTGAAAGCTGGACCGCAATTGCGTTGGGGTTGGCGCGTGGAAATAATGGCCGGGGCTGGTGGCGCAGTTGCGATACAGGGCCTGGGTGGCGCCGGCGGTGCCCAGTGTGATGGTGTAGATGACGATGCCTTGCGCCTTGATGTTGGTGCACAGCGCCGTCATGCGTTCATTGATGCGGGTGGTGGCGGTGCTGCCGGTGGTGGTGCCCAGCCGGCCTTCGGTAAGGCGGCCATAGCCGGTGTAATCGAAACTGGGCGGGCGGCCATAATCGAACCAGGTGTTGTCACCATCGGTCATCAACACGATCACCTTGGTCATGAAATCGCGCGGGCCGGGATAGTTCAAGGGCAAGCCGGCTGGCGTCACCGTGCCCCAATGGCTGCTGCCCCACAGGCCGCGCCAGCGCGGGCTGATCGTCATCCAGCCGGCCTGCAAGCCCAGATTGCCCATGGTGCCGCCGCGGCTGGAGGGCTGCAGCAGGCCGATGATGCGCAGCAGGGCAGTGCGATCATTGGTAAGGCCCGACACCGGCTGTCCACAGCCAACGTTGGGGCCTTTTCGGGCGTTGGCGGGCACCCACATCTGCGCCGGATCCATGCTGTCGCTGTCGTCGGGGTCGGGCACGTCGGTGCTGGTGATGGCCGGCGTGGCGCCCCAATCGGCGTCGCCAAACGTCGGCCGCGCTGCCGTGCCGCCAAACGCCCGCGCTGCCGTTTGCGCGCGGGTGCTGGGATAAAGGAAGGGCCGGAACGGCGCCTGGGCCGGCGGCGTGTCGGTCTGGTCTTCGCCGCCGGTGCGTGCCTCCACGCAGCCGCGCCAGCGGAAGGGCGCAAAGCCGGTCGTGGCCGCCGCGCCGCCCTGCAGCCAATCCATCTTGCCCGGCCCGAAATTCACCGTGTTGGTATAAGGCACCACCGACACATACAACGTGTCGAGCTGGGCGCGGTTGCCATACAGGATGTTGACCAGATCGGCCGCCGCCAGCTTCATCTGGGTCATCGCCGTGCCGGCCATCGAGCCGGTCACATCCAGCACCAGCGCCATTTCCATGCCCATGGTGGTGCGCCGGGTCTGTGCCTGGGCGCGGATCGGCAGCTGCTGCCATTCACTGCCCGCCAGTGCCAGGAAGGTGGTGCTCAACCGGCCGGTGGCAGAAACGGTCAGCGTCTGATTGTCGGTCGAAGGGCTGATGGTCAGGCTTTCGACTGTGATGTCATCCACCTCGCTCATGTTGGCGGCAAAGAACTGGCGGGCTTCGGGGCCGGGATCGCGCACGCCCAGCTGGCGCGCGCCGGCCAGAGCGGCGGCGTCCACCGCCTGTGTCAGCTGATCCTGCGCCACCCAGGCCCGGCCGAAATCAATGGCCATGCCGGCAAGCAGCGACAGCGGCACCAGCATCAGCGCGCCGGCGAGCGCGATGTTGCCGCGTTGCGAAGCCAGGGATCGGCGGCGGCTCATCCGATCACCGGAATGGCCAGGCGTGGCCGCCGCACTGCGGTGCGCCGCACCACAATCTCTGCGGGCAGACCCAGCAGCCCGCCGCTGAACAGCCAGGGCCGCACCTTGTAGACCGCTTCGGCGAAAATCACCCCGTCCCCGGCCGCCACGGTGATGCCGCCAGTGTTGCCGGATCCGATCAGGCTGGGCAGTTCCGGCCGGCCCCAGCGTCGCTGCCAGGCGATGGCGGGGCCATTGCCGGTGTTGGCCATGCTGGTGACGATGATGGCGCCATCGGCCAGCAATGGCTGCGGGTGCGCGGCTTCTGTGGCGGCCAGCGCCAGCACGGCGAGTTCGCGGCCAGTGACGATCTTGGTCATGTCGGTTTCGGGGCTGAACTTGTCGATCTGGGTGGCA
Source organism: Sandarakinorhabdus sp. (assembly GCF_031422795.1). GTDB lineage: Bacteria > Pseudomonadota > Alphaproteobacteria > Sphingomonadales > Sphingomonadaceae > Sandarakinorhabdus. Next base: position 5,536 of record NZ_JANPML010000430.1, on the reverse strand, counting down.
AGATCGGCCGCCGCCGCCGCAGCGGCCGACGCGCGCTGCACCTGCGATACAAAGCTGGCAAGATCGAGCCCGGCCAGCACAAAGCCCAGCAGCAGCGGCAGCACCAGCGCGAATTCCAGCGCTGCGCCGCCCTCCCGAACGCCGCGTTGGCGGTGCCTAGAACGGTTCATTGCGCACCACCACGCGGGTTTCGATGGGGATATCGCCGCCCAGCCCCGGCGTCAGGCCCACCAGCGGGTGCGCGGTATAGCGCAGGATATAGATGGCAATCTGATCGCCGCCGCCGGGCGTTGGCACCGCCTGATCGGCGTCCCAGCTGCCATTGGCGTTGATATCGGTGAAGGCTTCGCCGGCATCGTGGCGGCCATTGCCGTTGATATCGGCCAGCGGTTCGGGCCGGCCGATGGCTTGATAGCCGGCATAGCTGCCCAGCCCAAGGCACAGATCGGCCAGGTTGAGCAGGCCGGCGGATTCGGCCGCGATGATGGCGCGGATACGGTCGACACGCGGATTGGCGCCAGAGGCGCCAGCGCCGGGGCACAGCGCGACGCGGGCCGTGCCCTCAGGCACCGCTTCGGCTTGGCCGGTGATGCCATAGCGTGAGGCAAGCCGGGCAGCGTGGCCAACCTGGTGCTGCACCAGTGATATCCACGCCGTATCGACGGCCAATATCAGGATGAGCACCAGCGGCGGCAGGCAGAAGGCCGCTTCCAGCGCCACCGCCCCCCGCTGCGAACGCCGCTGCTTGCCGCGAGCCATCATGGCGAAACGGGTGCCGCCGGCGCGCCCAGGGCCAGTGAAAGTGCCAGATTGTGCCGCGCCGCCCGATTGAGCGGATCAACCGCCAGCGCGCGCCCATAGGCTGTTTGCGCTTCGCCGCGCTGGCCTTCCAGATCCAGCGCCACGCCCAGCCCGGTCCAGCCGCGCGCATCGCTGGGCCGCGACATGGTGTAGGCCGCAAACGCCGCCCGCGCCGCCGCATTGTCACCCAGCGCCAGCGCCGCCCGCCCGCGCGGCAGCCACAGGCCGGCATCACCCGGCAGCAACAAGCCTGCGCGTTCCAGCGCAATGGCGGCATCGCCGGCCTCGCCAGCTTCCAGCAGGGCCTGGCCCAGCCCGGCCCAGGCTTCGCCGCTGGTCGGTTCGGCCAGGGTCTGGGTGCGCCACAGCCGGGCTGCGGACTGCCATTGGCCGGCCCGTGCCGCTGCCCGGGCCATCACGCTGGTGATGGCCGGTGGCGCAGGTGCCGCAGCGACCAGCAGGACAGCAGCCAGAGCCAGAAGAACACGCATCATGCCAGTCTCCGCAGCGCATCGATCAGTTGCAGGAATGCCGGCCCGGCCACGACCAGCGCAGTGGAAGGCAGGATGAACATGATCATCGGCAACGTGATGATCACCGGCAGGCGCGCGGCGGCTGCTTCCATCTTCATCTGGCGCGCGAGGCGGAAATCGGCGGTCATCGTGCGCAACGCCCGGCCCAACGGTGTGCCATACCGCATGGTCTGCGACAGGGTGGAGGCGATGGTGCGAACGGAATCGAGCCGCACCCGATCCCCCATGTTGGTCAGCCCTTGCAGCCGGTCAGCCAGCAGCCGCATTTCCGATACCGTCACGCCCAGTTCGGTGGCCAGTTCCGGATGCACGCTCTTCAGTTCGCTCGCCACCCGTTCCAGCGCCAGTTCCAGGCCGATACCAGCCTCGCCGCACACCACCAGCAGGTCGAGCGCGTCGGGCAGGCCGCGATCAATGGCGGCGCGGCGGGCAGCGGCCCGCTGATTAAGGACAATATCCGGCCCCTTCAGCCCGGCGACAGTCGCGCCCAGCAGAACCAGTAGTGCCGTGGTGGCCGAAGGCTGGCCAATCTGCACCCACAGGGCTGCAGCGCTCAGCAGCAGCCCGGCCAGCACCATCTTGAAGCCGATATACCAATCCACCGCATCGGGCCGGGTGAAGCCGGCGGCATAGAGATTCTGGCGCAGCAACCCGACTTCGCGGCTGCCAACCAGCGGGCTGTCGGCCAGCCAATCACCGATGCGCCGCAGGGGGCCAGGATTGTAAGGGCCGGCCTTGCCCACTGGTGCCAGCAGCGCCAGCCGCGCCCGCAGCCGCGCCTGCCTGGCCATGGCATCGCGCCAGCTGAGCCAACCGAGCCCGGCCAGCAATGGCACTATCAGGGCGAGCAGCAGGCTCATCCCAGCGCCTTCCGGGTGATGAGCTTGATGATCACCAGCCCGGTGGCCTGCACCAGCATGGCCACACCCAGCAGCATGCGGCCGCTTTGCGTGGTGAACAGCTGCATGATGTAGCTGGGCGACACCACCATCATCAGCGCTGCCACGCCGGCCGGCAGCAGCGCCAGCACCATCACCGTGGCACGGATTTCCGAGGTGAGGCTTTGCGCCTTCAGCCGCACGGCGTGGCGGCGGCGGATGGTTTCAGCCAGATTGTCGAGCGTTTCCGCCAGATTGCCGCCGGTTTGCCGTTGCAGCGCAACCGTCACGCCAAAAAAGCGATAATCGGCCAGCCGGCAACGCGTTGCCAGCGCCGCCAGCGCTTCGTCAAAATCGACGCCGAGCTGAATTTGATCGACGCAGCGGCCGAATTCGGGGCCAGAGGGCGACGGCACTTCGACCCCGACAGCGCGCATGCCTTCCACCACCGGCAGGCCGGCGCGCACGCAGCGAATGATGACGCCCAATGCCAGGCTGAACTGCGCTTCTACCTGGGCCTGGCCGGCGTCGCGGCGCTGCGCCACCCACAGGCGCAAGGCGCCGAAAAACGCGCCCGCAGCGCCCAAGCCCACGATCAGGTTCGACAGGCCGAGCAGTTGGCCGAGCACCAACATGACCATCGCCGCCGCACAACTGCCGGCCAACAGCGACGGCAGCACAGCGATGCGTTCATCCACGCACGCGCCGCGATCAAGGCCAAGCAGCGGATCGAGCAGACGGTTCAAGCCGGGCACGGCCAGCGAGCGGGCCGGCGGCGCCACCAGTGGCACAGTGCTCAGCGGCTGATACAGCGCCAGCCGCGCCGCCAGCCGCTTGCGCCGCGCCGGCAGCAGATCGTCGATCAAGGCGACGCCCAGTGCCATCTCAGGCCGCGCCCACAGCGGAAACGCTGTTGTAGAGCGTGTCGAGTCCGAAATATTTCAGGCGCGGCAGGAAAGACGGGCGAGCACCGGTGGGCACGAACTGGCCACGCAAGGTGCCGTCGCGATTTTCGCCGTCATAATCGAAGCGGAACAGATCCTGCAGCACCACAACATCGCCTTCGAGGCCGACGACTTCGGTGATCTGGGTGATGCGGCGCTTGCCGTCGCGCATGCGCTGTACCTGCACGATGGCATCGAGCGCCGATACGATCTGCTGGCGAATGGCGACAGCGGGCAGGCCCAACGAGCCCATCAGCACCATATTCTCGATGCGGGACAGCGCGTCGCGGCTGTTGTTGGCGTGGATGGTGGACATCGATCCATCGTGGCCGGTGTTCATCGCCTGCAGCATGTCGAACGCTTCGGGCCCGCGCACTTCGCCGATGATGATGCGATCGGGCCGCATTCTGAGCGCGTTCATCACCAAGTCGCGCTGGGTGATGGCGCCGGCGCCTTCCAGATTGGCCGGCCGGGTTTCCATGCGCACCACGTGGGGCTGCTGCAATTGCAGTTCGGCGGCATCCTCGATGGTGACAAGCCGTTCCGACGGATCGGCAAAGCGGCTGAGCGCGTTCAGCAAAGTGGTCTTTCCGGAACCGGTGCCGCCGGAAATCACGATGTTCAGCCGGCTGCGCGCCATCACTTCGAGCGCGCGCGACAAGGGCTCGGACATGGCGCCGAATTCCACCAGCCGCGCCAGGTCGATGCGCTTTTTCGCGAATTTGCGGATGGAAAGGCAGGGGCCATCCAGGGCCAGCGGCGGGATGACGATGTTGACACGGCTGCCATCGAGCAGGCGCGCATCGAGCAGCGGGCTGCTTTCATCGACACGGCGGCCGATGGCGCTGGCGATGCGCTGCGAAATGGCCAGCAGATGCGCGTTGTCGCGGAAGTGGATATCGGCCTTCTGCAGCCGGCCGGAAATTTCGATGAAGGCACAATCCGGCCCGTTGATCATGATATCGGTGATGCGTTCATCGGCCAGCAGCGGCTCCAACGGGCCCAGGCCGAGCATGTCGTGCACCAGTTCATCGGCGAGCAGCATCTGTTCACGGCCATTCAGCTGGACGCGCTGATCGCCGGCCACCGCCCCCACCGCTTCGATGATGGCGCTGCGCAGTGCCGCGCTGTCCATGTTGGCGACGGCCACCGGATCGAGCCGACCCAGCGCGGCCGAGCGCACCAACGCGAATTGTTCGGCGCTGGCGCGGATGGCGACCGACACCGGTTCCGCTGCCGGGGCAGCCGCCAACGGCGTTTCGGCGTGCGCCGGCAGCGTCTTGCGGCCAAAGCTCATGGCACCAGCCCCAGCCAGCGTTTCCACGCTGGCACCGGCGCTGTGGTAACGCCCTGGCCGGAAAGCTCACGGGCCAGCAGCGCGATGCCGGCTTCGGCGCGCGGGTCACTGGCCCAGGCCGGCTGGCCCATGTTGATGGCCTGGCCAAATACCTGCGGCAGGAACGGCACCGCCACATCTGGCGGGCGCTTGAGGGTGGCGGCGAAATCGGCGTCGGCCAGATCGCCGGGGCGACCGGCCATGTTGTGCACGAGTATCTGGCGCTGGCCCGCTGCACTGGCCAATTGCTGCCGGGCGGCGCTGTCGCGCGCGGCGAGCAGTGTGGCTTCATTGACCAGGATCTGCAGCGGCGCGGCATCAAGCAAGGCCTGGCTGCGTACCATGGCGACCTTGGGCACATCGACGATCACGTAATGATAGGCGCGCTGCAGCCGGACGAGCAGCGCAGCCACGGCTTCGGCGGTCACGATGGGCGCGCGTTCCGGCACGACTTCACTGGCCATCAGATCGAGCCTGCCCGTCACGGATATGGTGGCGCGTTCAAGGAACAGATCATCGATGCGGCCCGGCGCTTCCAGTGCATCGGCAAGGCCGGCATTGGGCGCCACGCCAAGCAGCAAGGGCTGCGCGCCGCTGATCAGATCAAGATCGAGCAGGGCCACACGGCGACCGGCCTTTTCCGCCAGATAGTGCGCCAGATTGGCCGCAATGCTGCTGGTCCCCACACCGCCGCGCGCACCGGTAACGGCGACCAATTTGCCCAGCCGGGGATCACTGCCATCCAGCCGGCCGCCGGTCAGCCGGATGACCAATTGTTCGAGCAGTTCCGAAGTGACCGGCTTGAACAGATAATCCGACACGCCCAGCCGCAGCAGGCCGCGAAACAGGCTGACATCGTTGGTTTCGCCGATCACCACCACCTGCAACTGCGGTTCCGACACTTCCGACAGCGCCTGCACGGCATCGAACACGCGATCGATGCCGGCGACATCGACGAACAGCAGCGCCGGGGAGCGTTGCTGGCGCAGATCGGCCGTTGCCGTCGCAATATTGCCGCGCCGCACGTCAAAACCGGGCAGCGCC
>NZ_JANPML010000429.1:0-2712 GCF_031422795.1 Sandarakinorhabdus sp. | reverse complement strand
CGCCACGTGCGCGTCGCGGAAACGGCGATTGAGCGGGTGGCTGGCATAGACGGAGCTGCCGCCGGCCAGTTCGTGCATCTTGGCCGCCACCCGCGCCGCCACTTGCGTGAGCCGCGTTGCCGCCAGCCGCAGCCGGGCGCGAGCGGGCAGATCGAGCGTGTCGCCGGCGACGACGCGATCCCAGGCAGTGGTGATTTCGGCGTGGACGAGCGCACGGGCGGCATCGAGATCGGCGTGGGCCACGGCATAATCCGCCTGCACCACGCCGCGTTCGGCGAGGCTGCGGCTGCTGCCCTGCGCCTTCTTGGCAGTGGCCAATGCCTTCAGATCACCGAGCGCGCCCAGTGCATTGCCGCTGGCCACCGCCGCGATGCCCAGCGCCAGCAGCCCGAACGGGGCGAAGCGATACAAGGGCCCGGTTTCGCGCGGCGTATCGGTGATGAACGACACGCTGCGGCCCTGCGGCACGCGCACATCTTTCGCTGCCAGATCGCCCGAACCGGTGCCGCGCATGCCCAGCGCATCCCAGGTGTCGATCAGTTCAACCTGTTCGCGGCGCATCACCATCATGCGGTGATCGGGCGCGCCGCTGGGCAGACGGCGCATCTCGGCCCCGTCCATGATGAGCGCGCCGCCGAGCAGCCAACTGCAATTGGCGCTGCCCGAACCCCAGGCCCAGCGGCCAGAGACGACATAATCATCGCCGTCCAGCTGCGCGCGGCCCATCGGCGCGAACACGCCGCCGGTGATGACATTCGGTTCGGCCCAGATTTCGCGGGCGTGATCTTTGGGCAGCCACGCCGAAATCAGCGCCGTGGTGCCGCCGATCATCACGCACCAGCCGGTGGCAGCATCGGCACGGCCAAGTTGTTCAAGGTTGGCGAACAGGGTGGCGACATCGACCTCCGCCCCGCCCAGCGATTTGGGCACCAGTTGCCGGAACAAGCCAGCCTGCGCCAGTTCCGCCGCCAGATCGGCGGGCAGCCGGCGCTGACGTTCGGTATCGGCGGCGCGGGCGGCGACCGTTTCCAGCAGGGCTTCAGCGATCATCACAGTTTCCACAGGCTGGCGAGATTGTTCTTCTGCATGTCGGACGATCCGCCCACGATCGGCATGCCGAGCAGATCGCGCACGTGGCGTTCCATGTCGAACGCGTCCGACAGCGCATAGGAACCGATCACCTGCTGGCAGGCGAGCGCGATTTCGACGCCGACATCAGCGACGAACAATTTGGCCATGCTGGTTTCGGCACTGCACGGCCGTCCTTCCTGTGCCAGCCACGCCGCGTGATAGAGCATGTGCCGCGCCGCCTGCAGTTTGGTGCGCGCCACCACCAATTTGTGGCGCACGGCCTGGTGCTGGCTGATGGGTTTGCCGAACTGCACGCGTTGCTGGGCATAATCCCACGCTTCATCCAGCGCGGCACGAGCGATGCCGAAGGCGACGGCGGTGATTTCCAGTTTCTCGACATCGAGCGCCCGGCCGGCAAGCAATTTCCAGCCCTGGTTCCACATCGCCGGCCCGCCGACGATATTGGCCGCCGGCACCCGAACGCTGTCGAAATACACATCCTGGCTGGCGGTGTAGCGCAGGTTGGCGTGGTGAATATCCTGCATGCGCACGCCGGGCGCATTGGTGGGGATCAGCACGAAACTCAGGTTGCGATAGCGGTCTTCGGCGGGGCCGGAGCGCACCAGCGTGTAGATATAATCGCTCCAGTCCGCCCCCGTGCACCAGCGCTTGGCGCCGTCGATGATCACATCGTCGCCTTCAAGGCGGGCGCGGGTGGTGACACTGGCCAGATCGCCGCCGACATCGGGTTCGGACAGGCCATAGGCAAAGAACAGCTCGCCCTTCGCCAGCCGGGGCAGAAATTCAGCCTTCTGTTCGGCGCTGCCGTTTTCGGAGAGGTTCATACCGCCATAAAAGGCCGTGTGGATAAAGGGTCCGGCAAGGCACGGGCCGACCTGCGCCAGTTCCTCGATCACTGCGATGGCCGCCACCAGATCCTGCCCGGCGCCGCCATATTCTTGCTGCACGGTGAGCGCGGTCAGGCCCAGCTTGTTCAGTTCGGCATAAACGTCCCGCGGCCAGCGGTGATCGCGATCCCACTGGATGCGGGCTTCGCGCGGCGCGTGTTTGGCGACGAAGCGGCGGAGCGTGTCACGCAATTGCCCGAGATGTTCAGGCTCATCAGTGAAGGTAACGGGGGGCAACGGCGGGGCCATGGTCATTCACCCGTCAGGATCGGCGGCCGGCGTTCGCGGAAGGCGCGCACGGCTTCGGCCCGGTCTGCCGCCAGGTTGGACAGCGTTTCATAGGGGATGGAGGCATCCATCAACTGCTGCGCCAGCACCCGCAGCGGCTGATTGGCCACCACCTTGGACCAGCGCACCGCATATTTGGGATTGTTCATCAGCTTGCCCACCAGTTCGGTCACTTTCGCATCCAGCTGATCGGTGGGCACGGCATAGTTGATCAGGCCCATGGCTTCGGCGCGTGGCGCCTTGATGAGGTCGCCGGTCATCAGAAATTCCTTGGCGCGGGCATAGCCGATCAGCTGCGGCCAGATCACCGCGCCGCCATCGCCGGCGACCAGGCCGACCTTTACGTGCGGATCGCCGATCACCGCATTTTCGTCGGCCACGATGATATCGCAGAGCAGCGCGATGGTGGCGCCCAGCCCGGCGGCGGCACCGTTCATGCGGCAGA
>NZ_JANPML010000428.1:0-1921 GCF_031422795.1 Sandarakinorhabdus sp. | reverse complement strand
GCAGCCGCAGCAGCCACGTTCCCTGCAAGGCATCCACGATCAGCAGATGGTCGCCACCTTCGTGGTCGTGATCATGGTTGGTGCGGACGCCGCCAATCCGCGACGCGCGTCCGATCAGTTGCAGCAGCTGATCAAGGGCGTTGAAGATCGCCTGGTTGGGTGGGTGCATCCGGACGCCGAAGGCCAGGCGACAGCGCACGCCGGATCGGCGCTGCTGTCGATCGCCGACGGCCGGCTTGAATGGGCGCTCCGATTCCGCACACAGCGCCGGATCAGAAAAGCGGTTGAACAGTGACCGGCGTTATCGCCGGGCAAAGGGCTGCGCGCGCGCGTGGCAGGGCAAGCAGGGAGAGGACTTAACATGGCTGAACAGACCATCGAAACGCCCACTGGCAAAGGCTCGGATTTGCCAGCCAATCCAAGCTGGTTCGACATGGAACGGCATGTCCACACCGGTCGCGGCGTCTATGAGCGCGAAACAGGGCTCGGCCTGGCCGAAGACGGTCTGCCGATCTCGGCAATGGAGCGGGCAAGGCGACTGGCTGCCGCCGGCAAGAAAAGCGACCCGCTGGGTCATGCCGGTGAGGGCTTGATCGCTGCCGAAGCGCTGGCCCTGAAACAGGAAGAGGGGCGCGCCGCCGAAGATGCGGCCGCCAAGTCGCCGGCCGTTGAAACCCCGGCCGCCAATCCTGCCCGGAAGGAAAAATAATGCCCAACAACAGTCAGATCGTTCTCGCCAAGATCGAGGGCACCTATGGCGTGGACAGCGCCCCAGTGCCCGCAACCGATGCCCAGATCATCTATGACTGGGAACCGCAGCCGATGCAGTTTGACGAAATCCGTCGGCGCATCGATCGCGGCTTTGCCGGCCGCCGGCCCAAGGTCAAGACACGCGGCCGCCAGGGTCATGGTTTCCGTTTCGAGCTGGCCGGCAGCGGAACGGCGAACATCGCCACTCGCTGGGGCAGCGTCTGGTTGCGGGCCTGCATGTTTGGCGCGCCGGTGCCCAACGGTGCCATCGATGTCAGCTATCCGCTCGAAACTGTCGGCGACGGATCGAGCCTGACCCTTTATGGCCATAAGGGCGATGCTGGTACCGGCTATGTGCGCATGCGCACCCAGGGCCTGCGCAGCAATCTGATCCTGAATTTCACCGAGGGCGATTTCCCCTATGGTGCCATGGATGGCATCGGCCTGCTCAACCAGGTGCCCGATGGCACTGCGATTGGCGCGCCAACCTTGCCGGCGCCGCCGGCGCCGGTGGAGGTGAACTCGGTCAACACCACCTTCACCCTGGGCGGTTTTGCCCTGTTGCTGCGCAGCTTCGAATTGAACCTGGGCATGAAGACGTCGTATCGCAGCCTGGTCGGCCAGCGGGCAGTGATCTTCGATACGGCGGAGGACGGCGATCGCCGTTCGGCCGGCGGCACGATCGTGGCCGAGCTGCCCGATCCGTCGGTGCGCAATTACTTCACGGAAGTGACGACGCGCGCCGATCTGGCGCTGTCGCTGGTGCATGGCACGGTAGCCGGTAACATCCTCGATCTGACCAGCGCACGCCTGCAGATCGATGAGCCGACGTTCAGCGTCGAGCAGAACCGGCTGATGATGACCTGCAATTACGATCTCATCCCCTCGGCTGCTGGCAACGAGCTGGTGCTCAAGACGCGTTAAGCCACAGGAAGGCATCTGATATGACCGCCCCGTTCGTTTTGACCAAGGAGCCGGCACATTGGTGGCCGGTGGTGATGACCCTGCCGGCCGACGGCGGCACTGTGGCGGAGCATCGCCTGGACCTGAAGTTCGTCCGCCTTGGCATCGCTGATTTCAAGGGCATGTGGCAGGGCGCATTCGATGACGCGGCGGCGCTAGTCTCTGGCCGGACGCCGCAGCCGCGGACGGCCGACGACGTGGCGGCGCG
>NZ_JANPML010000427.1:0-1536 GCF_031422795.1 Sandarakinorhabdus sp. | reverse complement strand
AATACCCGCGCCAGATCGCGTGCCGTCGTCTCGCCCACGTGGCGGATACCAAGGCCGAACAGGAAGCGATCAAGGCTCACGCCCCGCCGCTCGTCGATGGCGGCGAGCAGTTTGTCGACGCTCTTTTCCTTGAAACCCGGCAGCGCTAGCAACGCATCGCGGTGAGCGTGAAGACGGAACAGCGAATCCGGCCCGGCAATCAGCCCTTCGGCGGCGAACAGCTCCAGCCGCTCCGTGCCCAGCCCTTCGATATCAAAGGCGTTGCGTGACACGAAGTGGCGCAGGCGTTCGTGGCGTTGCGCCGGGCAGGTCAGGCCGCCGGTGCAACGTTTCACCGCGCCATCCTCTTCGCGCACCGCCGTGGAACCGCAGGCCGGGCAATGATCGGGGAACACAAATGCCGGGCCGCGCGGTGCGTCTGACGGCACGACACCCAGCACCTGCGGAATCACGTCGCCGGCGCGCTGCACCTGCACCCGGTCGCCCACGCGCACATCCAGCCGGGCAATCTCGTCCTCATTGTGCAGCGTGGCATTGGTGACGACGACGCCGCCCACCGTGACCGGCGCCAGCCGAGCCACCGGCGTGAGCGCGCCCGTGCGGCCCACCTGAATATCGATGGCTTCCAGCAGCGTTTCCGCCTTTTCGGCCGGGAATTTGTGCGCCACGGCCCAGCGCGGCGCGCGCGACACCTGGCCCAGCCGTTCCTGCCAATCGAGCCGTTCCACCTTGTAAACGACGCCATCGATATCGAACGGCAGTTCGGCGCGGCGACGATCCAGATCGGCGGTGAAGGCGAGGCATTGTTCCATCGTTGCGTCACCCACCGCCAGGCTGCCGGTGTCGAAGCCCCAGCCGGCAATGGCGGCGGTCACTTCGCTCTGCGTCGCGCCCAAAGGCCCGTGGGGCATGGCGCTCATCTCGCCCCAGCCGTGGACGATGAAAGCCAGCGGCCGGCTGGCACTGATCGCCGGGTCGAGCTGCCGCAGCGAGCCGGCGGCGGCATTGCGCGGGTTGGCGAAGATCTTGGCGCCGGTTTGCGCCTGCCGCTCGTTCAACGCCGCAAAGCCGGCCTTGGACATGTAGATTTCGCCCCGCACTTCGGCCACCGCTGGGGCACTTGCCGGCAGCTGATGCGCCAGCCCGGACACATGAGCAAGATTGGCCGTCACCTCCTCCCCCACTGCGCCATCACCGCGCGTCGCGCCGTGCACAAGCCGGCCCTTTTCAAACCGCAGCGCACACGAAAGCCCGTCGATCTTGGCCTCGGCGCGCAGGCGCACATCGGCATCGTCGGGCAGGTTCAGGAAACGCCGCACCCGCGCCACGAATTCGTGCGCTTCGTCGTCGCTGAATACATTGTCCAGGCTCAGCATCGGCTTGCTGTGCATGATCTTGGCAAAGCCCGCGGCTGGCTTTGATCCCACCCGGAAACTTGGGCTGTCGCTGCGCACCAGATGCGGGAAGGCCGCTTCGATGGCGGCGTTGCGCTGCACCAGCGTGTCATAGTCCGCATCGGAAATGTGCGGCGCATCC
>NZ_JANPML010000426.1:0-12328 GCF_031422795.1 Sandarakinorhabdus sp. | reverse complement strand
CTTTCGAACATGCAGCGATCCGCGCCGAACGCGGCCACAGCCGTTTCGATCCAGGGCCGCCATTCATCGGCCAGCATGGCCGCCGTGGCCGGCGGATCGGCCATGAAACTGGCAAAGCCGCCGAACGGCATGGCCAAGCCGCCTACTTTCATCACCACGTTCGGGCAGGCTGCCAACACCTTGATATTACGAGCCCATCCCGCAAATTCTGGATCACGGCGACCAGCGTATGCGGCGGTGCCCAACGGCGTGGCGAGGTGATCGCAGATGATGCTGAGATCCGGCACGGCCCTGGCCATGGCAACGAGTTCGGGCAATTGCGGCGCTAGCAGCCAGCAATCATAGCTGAGACCCATGGCCGCCAGTTCGGCCAGGCCGGCGCGAAAGGCCGGCTGTGCCAGCAGGCCGGGCGGGTTTCTTTGAAGCATACCAAGCACCGCCGGGTCTGCATCCCAAGCAGGCGAATGGCGGATGCCACGAAACCGCGCCGGGGCGGCAGCAAGATGCGCTTCCAGCACCGGGCGCACGCTGGCACCCAGAGTGAGATCGGCATGGCCGACAATGCCGGCGCAGGCACGCATCGGGCCATAAAGGCCTGACGCGCTCATGGCGGCGACACCGTTCACGAATTCGGTTTCACCGACGCAGCGATACTCTGGCGGGCCATCGGCGCGGTAGAATGCGCCGCACTCCAGGAACACGGTTGCAACCACTTTGTGGCCGGCATTCGCATCGGCATTCAGCTGATCGAGCAGATAGAGCGGGCTGAGGCCGATCACCCGTTCAAAGTCGGTGGCGCCGGCGGCGGGCTGCGGCACAAAGCGCCGGTCCCACAGATGGTGATGCGGATCGACGATCGGCCGGGCGGGATCGATGATTTCGGTCATGGCGGGTCTCCTCAGTCACAGTTTTGGCCGGTGCGCCGTGCAGCGCAACTCTGCTTTGTCAGTATGTCCGGCGGCCGGCCGGGCGCTGCTGCCAGGGCCGATCACCGGCGGCATCAGCAGCGGTGTGCACGGCCCCTGCCCCATCCAGTCGAACGGTCGCGGCGCCGGTGCGGGCCAGTGCGGCGGCGTCCAGTTTCAGCCAGCGCGGCCGGCACCAGCCCGGCAGCCGGCGATCGGAAACAAGGATATCGGCCGCCGCGCAGGCCGGTTCGAAATCGCCGCGCGGAATCAGGCTGCGTCCTGTCGTGGCCAGCAGTCGCCAGTGCCGGCCACCCCGTTCCACATCGGCAACGCAGGCTTCGGCGGAACAGCGGGCGGATGGCAAAGTGCCGATCCAGACGGCGCTGGCGGGATCGCTGCCCACCGCCTCGGCCCAATTGTCCAGCAGGAAATCACCAACCCGCTCCCGGCTGTGCGCCAATCGGCCATCGGGCAATCGCAGCGCCAGGTGCCGGCCATCGCCGCTGATCAGCAGATCCGGCACCGGCGCTGCCTGCGCCAGCACGACCGCCGCCGCCATTGGTGCCAGCCCCCACCAGCGCGCCCGCGTGCGCCACAGCGCCAGCCACAGGCCGCCGGCTGCTCCCAACGCAAACACCGGCCCCGGGATCGCTGCACTGGTGATCACCGCGCCGGGCAGGCTGGCCGTGGTATCCGCCAGATCGATCAGCCACTGCATTGCCCAGCTGGCCAGCGGCCACAGCCACCCCAATCCCAGCGCTTCGGCCAGCAAGGCCAGCATCAGCGCCGGCATCACCACGAAACTGGTCAGCGGAATGGCGATCAGATTGGCGGCGATGCCATACAGGCCGCTGCGCCCGAAGTGATAGAGGCCGATGCCCGACAGCGCGAATTCGGCCACCAACCCAGACGCCAGCAGCGAGGCTGCAGCGCGGGCCAGCCATTGCCACCAGGGTTCATCCTCGCGCACCGCCGTCAGCCATTTGCCAAGCCGGCTTTCATACAGCGCAACGATGCCGATCACGGCGGCAAAACTCATCTGGAAACTGGCGCCAAGCAGGGCTTCGGGCCGCACCACCAATATGGCAAAGGCCGCCGCCGCCAGCAACCGCAGCGACAGCGCCTGCCGGCCCAGCATCATGCCGACGACGACAATGCAGGCAGCGATCACGGCGCGCACGGTGGGCACCTGCGCGCCGGCCAGCAGTGTATAGGCCAGCCCGGCCAGCGCGCCTGTGGCCAGCGCCAGCGTTGGCACGGGCGCCCGCAGCGCCAACCACGGCCACAGCCCGAGCAGACTGCGCGAAAACAGCGCGACGCTGCCCACCACCACCGCGATATGCAGCCCCGAGATGGACAACAGGTGCGCCAAACCGGCGTCGCGCATCGCTTGGGCCGTGGCGGGCGGAATCGCGCCCTGCCAACCGGTGACAAAGGCTGCCGCCACCGCGCCAACTTCGCCGGGCATGCGCGCGGTGATCAGCGTTTGCAGCTGGCCGCGCACCCCGGCCAGCCACAGTTGCGGGCCCGGCGGCGGCGGCGCCAGCAGCTGCACCGGCCCCAGCGCGACTCCGGTGGCGCCGATACCATCAAACCAGCTGCGGCGAGCCAGATCGAAACCGCCCGGCACCGCCATGCCGGCCGGCGGCGACAGCAGCGCGCGCAGCGAAACCACTGCCCCGGCTGGCACGGGTGGTTGCCCGGTCTGCACGTTGCCGCGCACCCGCACGCGCAGCCGTAAAACGCCTTCCGGAAGATCGGCGCCGGGCATCCGAGCAGATGGCGGAGGCACCAGCAGCAAGCGCTGCTCGCCAAAGGCCAAAGGCTCGGCACTTTCAACGCGGGCGGTGATCAGCGCAAACTGGCGATCGCCAAGAACCGGATGCTGGTTCAGCGCGACCCGCGCTTCGGTGACGCCCAGCCCGGCAAGCAGCAACGCTGCAAACCAGGCCAGCGGCCGCAGCCCCGCCAGGGCCAGGCCCACTGCCAGTGCCACCGCAGCCAGTGCCGCGGCCTGCCGCAACGGCGCCCACGGCAACGCAAACCACAGCGCGATGCCAGCGGCCAACGCCACCGGCAGCCACAACGGCAGGTGGGCGCGTTCGGCATCCAGCCAGCCATGCCAGCTGGCGGCCAGCCGCTGGCCAAGGCCGCGCCCTATGCCTTGCCCAATACTTCGCCTGGCTCCGGTTTGAATGGCGCCTGTCCTTCTGCTAACCACCCGGCATGATCCGTCTGTCCCTTCCGGCCAGACCCTGCAGCCCTAGGATTGGATGAAACGCGCATGAGCGCAAGCCACGGATTTTCCGGCAAAGTCGTCACCCGCTTTGCCCCTTCGCCCACCGGGTTCCTGCACATTGGCGGCGCCCGCACGGCGCTGTTCAACTGGCTGTTTGCCCGCCACCACGGCGGTGAATTCCACCTGCGCATCGAGGACACCGATCGCGCCCGCTCCACCGAGCCGGCAATCGCAGCGATTCTGGATGGCATGACCTGGCTGAAACTGAATTGGGATGGCGAGGTGATTTATCAGTTCAGCCGTGCGGCCCGCCATGCCGAGGTGGCGCACCAGCTGCTGGCCGCCGGCCACGCCTATCGCTGTTATGCAACGCCCGAAGATCTGACCGCCCTGCGCGAGGCGCAGCGCGCCGCAAAGCAGCCGATGCGGTACGATGGGCGCTGGCGCGACCGCACGGATTGGCCGAACGACACCGATTATGTGATCCGCCTGAAAGCCCCGCGCGATGGGGCCGTTACCATCGATGATCAGGTGCAAGGACCGGTGACGGTGAACAATGCCGAACTCGATGATTTCGTGTTGCTGCGTTCCGATGGCACCCCCACCTATATGCTGGCGGTGGTGGTGGACGATCACGACATGGGCGTAACGCACGTGATCCGCGGCGATGATCACCTGAACAACGCCTTCCGACAGCTGGCGCTGATTCGCGCCTGCCACGAAACAATGGGGCAGTGGCCTGAGCCAATTTATGCCCATATTCCGCTGATCCACGGCGCTGACGGCGCAAAGCTTTCCAAGCGTCATGGCGCCCTGGGCGTGGATGCCTATCGCGACGAGATGGGCCTGCTGCCGGAAGCGGTGGAGAATTATCTGCTGCGTCTGGGCTGGGGCCATGGCGATGCCGAGATCATCAGCCGCGACGAGGCGGTGCAATGGTTCGAATTGGGCGGGGTGGGGCGTTCGCCGTCGCGCTTTGACCTGAAGAAGCTCGAAAACCTGAACGGGCACTATTTGCGCGCCGCCGATGATGGCCGGCTGGTGGCGCTGACTGCCGGCCGCGTCGCAGCGACTCTGGGCCGCGAATTGACCGATACCGACCGGGCGCTTTTGCAGCGCACCATGCCGGAGCTGAAGAAACGCGCCAACAATCTCAATGATTTGGCAGGCAGCAGTCTTTTCTATCTTCGCAGTCGCCCAATCCCCATGGACGAAGGCGCCGCCAAGCTGCTAGCGTCTGCGACACCGGGACTGCTTGACCGTGCCCGGGCACGATTCGCCGCTCAGGATGACTGGACGGCCGCCGCACTGGAACAGGTGGCGCGTGAACTGGCGGAAAGCGAAGCGGCCAAGCTTGGCCAGATCGCCCAGCCATTGCGCGCTGCTGTCACCGGTTCGGCCCAGTCGCCCGGATTGTTCGAGGTTCTCGAAGTTTTGGGCAGGGATGAAGTGCTGGGGCGGATTGACGACGCCCTGGCGGGTCTAACGAAGGGAACAGAGCCATGACGGCCACGATCGGGATCAACGGGAACAGCGCCGACTATCCGGTGCACAAGGGCAGCATTGGCCCCGACGTCGTTGATATTCGCAAGCTTTATGCCAACACGGGCCGGTTCACTTTCGATCCGGGTTTTACCAGCACCGCGTCATGCGAATCCAAGATCACCTACATCGATGGCGATGAAGGCATCCTGTTGTATCGCGGCTATCCCATCGAACAGCTCGCCGAACAATCCAGCTTCCTCGAAGTCGCCCACCTGCTGCTGAACGGCGATCTGCCCAATGCGGAACAGAATGCCGATTTCACCCGCAACATCACCCGCCACACCATGATCCACGAACAGCTGGCGACCTTCTACCGGGGTTTCCGGCGCGACGCGCACCCGATGGCGATCATGTGCGGCATCGTGGGGGCCATGGCGGCCTTCTATCACGACTCGACCGACATTCATGATCCGCAGCAGCGCGTGATTGCCTCACACCGCATCATCGCCAAGATGCCGACGCTGGCGGCGATGGCCTATAAATATTCGATCGGGCAGCCTTTCCTTTATCCCGATAACAGCCTGAGTTTTGCCGGTAATTTCCTGCGCATGACCTTTGGCGTGCCAGCCGAGCCCTATGTGATCGATCCGGTTGTTGAAGACGCGATGGAAAAATTGCTGATTCTGCAGGCCGATCACGAACAGAACGCCTCCACATCGACCGTGCGACTGGCCGGTTCATCGGGTGCCAACCCGTTTGCCTGCATTTCGGCCGGCATCGCCTGCCTTTGGGGCCCGGCGCATGGCGGCGCCAACGAAGCCGCACTGAACATGCTGCGCGAAATCGGCACACCGGATCGCATCCCGGAATTCATCGCGCGCGCCAAGAACAAGGATGATCCGTTCCGCCTGATGGGCTTTGGCCACCGCGTGTACAAGAATTACGATCCGCGCGCCAAAGTGATGGCCAAGGTCGCCAAGAACGTGCTCGACAAGATGGGCGTCAACGATCCGATCTTCGACGTCGCCCGTGAACTTGAACAGATCGCCCTGAACGATCCCTATTTCATCGACAAGAAACTTTACCCCAACGTCGATTTCTATTCAGGCGTGGTGATGTCGGCGATCGGCTTCCCCACTTCGATGTTCACCGTGCTGTTCGCCATCTCGCGCGCTGTCGGCTGGATCGCGCAGTGGACCGAAATGATGGAGGATCCCGATCAGCGGATCGGCCGTCCGCGCCAGCTCTACACCGGCCACACCCACCGCGATTATCTGCCGATGGGTCAGCGCAGCTGATCGTCACCGCGGAAACCTGTGGATAGTTTTGTGAATCGGGGCTGCCGGCTTGAACGGCGGCCCCTTTTCCTGTTTGTGACATTATGGGTGATTTTCTGGCTCCTCCTGAACCGCGCCGTTGGCCCTGGATTCTGGCGATCATCGCCAGCCTGGCCTGGGCCGCTGCCATCATTGCCACCTGGGGCGCTGCCACTGGCGCGATTGCCGTGCCGGCTACGGTGCAGCCACTGCTGCTGACGCTCGCCGCACTGGCCGGCCCGGTGGGCGTGGCCCTGCTGGCCGCAGTGCAGTTGCGCGATGCCGGAGCCGTGAACGCCGCCCGCGCTGCCATTGCCGATACGCGCGCCACCCAGGCTGCCGAATGGCTGGAACACAGCGCCGAATCCCTTGCCCGGCTGGAAGAGCAATTGGCCGCCGCGACGGGCCGCATGGCCGCGATGGAAGCACCGGTGGCCAGCCATGGCAGCACCATCGCCGGCGTGGCCAATGCGCTGGACACTGCCAACAGCCGTCTGGCTGAAACCGTGGCGAGGGCCATCGCCGCCAGCACGGATTTTGCCGGCGCCATTCCCGTTGCCAGCGGCCAGGCCGAGGCCTTGAGCGAATTGATGAGCCGGGTGGACAACCAGCTGCGGAGCCAGTTGGCTGAAACCGAAACCCTGCTGGCCGGCCTGTATACCCGCGCCAGCGAAGCCGAAGCCGAAGCCCGGGCCGCCGCACAAGCCAGTCGCGGCGAGATCAATGCCCTTGCCCAAGCCAGCCAATCGGGCCTTGCCGCCATGGCCAGCGCCGCTGCGCAGGCCCGCGACGCGGTGGAAACGCCGATCGGCGCGCTCAACGCCGCGGTCGATGATGCCTTCACCCGCACCACCGCTTCCGTTGAGCAGACCCGCGAGGCCGTGCACGCCCAGACCAGCGCGATGCTGGCCAGTGTCGATCAGGCCCGGACCGCCCTGTCCCATATCGGCGGCGAAGGCGCGCGGGCGCTGGATGAACGGCTCGCCAGCCTGCAACTGCTGGCCAGCAAGGTGGCCGGTGAAATCGAAACCAGTGGCCGCAACGCGGCGGCGTTGGTGGACGAACTGGGCAACCGGGTCGAAACGCTGGAAACCCGCCTTGCTGCGGCCATCAGCAGCAACAGCAACGCACTTGCCGGGCTGGACGAGCGCGTGGCCAGCGCCAGCCAGCAATTGGCGGGGCTCACGGCGCCGCTGGGCGATGCCGATGCCGCGCTCTCCGCTGTTCAACTGCGGCTCGAAGCCATGGGCAGCGAAGCCAGCCGCACCATCGCGCTGTTCGCAGCGCAGTTGCCGGCCGGCGAGAGCCAAGTGAGCGCGCTGCGCGGCCAGATCGCCGGGCTGGAAGCGCAATTGGCCAGCATCAAGGAACAGGCCGCCACCCTGGCCGAACCGCTGGAATCGGGCAGCGCAACCCTGAACGATGCCAGCAACCGCCTGACCAGCGCCCGCGAAACCCTGACCGCCACGACAGACGAACTGGCCGACGCCATCGCCCGGGCCCAGGAACAGATGCGCACCCTGGAAGACGACACCAGTCGCCTGAGCCTGACCGCATCGGGCGACCTGATCGATACATTTGCCCGCGTACGCGAAGTGGCCGACAACGCCGCCGGCGCCATGCGCACCGCACTGGCCGGCGTGATAATGGAAGCCGAGGAAGCGCTGGACAAGGCCGCCATCAGCCGTACCGAAGCCGCCTTTGCTGCGCCAATCCGCGATCGCATCGAGGAACTGATGGAATTGCAGGGCCGTGCCGGAGATTCCGCACAGGCCGCCGCCGAACGCGTGGCGCAGCGGCTGATCGGGCTGGCCCGCTCCTTGTCCGACGTGGAAGCGCATGTGGACGCGGTGGAAACCCGCGCCGAAGTGCGCGCCCGCAATGCGCTGGGCCGCAGAGCCAATGGCCTGATCGACAGCCTGCAATCCAGCGCCATCGATCTGGCCAAGCTGCTGGACTACGACATCGACGACAAGACCTGGGCCGATTACGCCGCCGGCGACGCCAGCGCCATCGCCCGCCGCCTCGCCCACGGCCTCGACAGCGGTGCCGGCCGCCAATTCGTGCGCCACTTCACCCACGACGCCGAATTCCGCACCGAAGCCAGCCGCTACCTGCAGGAATTCGAATCGCTGGTGGCAGATGTCGTGCCGGAACGTGGCGGCGAAGCGCTGGGGGCGACTCTATTGTCGTCCACGTTGGGCAAGCTGTATCTGGCGATTGGGCAAGCGGCCGGGCGGTTCAATTGAGAGAGCCTCCGGCGGGCAGGGCCTGAGGCCCTGCACCCACTTTCGTTTTGTTGAGGCCCGTTGCCTCAATGAACGGCTAAGTCGGCGTAGCTGGCTTGCGCAGGAGCCATTTTAATGAGCTGTCTCCGGAATTGTTGCAAACCAATTGCACTATGTCCCCGGAACTCCGAAATTAATTAGTGCCCCCCGAAATCTCCTGCCGTTCGCTCGAAAGCTGATTTCCATCAATGATGTCTTGATGTATAGATCATCTAATGAGGTGCAAGAAATGGACTACCGGCGAATGTCGATTGTAGCTCGCGGACGCAGGGCGCGTCCGACATCAAGCGAGCCATCATCATTCGAAAAATTCGTCGCAATCAGTAATCTTGTTAGTGCTCTTGTTTTAGGTACGACCAGCGTCGTTCTTGGTATAGTCAGTTTCAATCTAAATCATGACTTTAACGAATGGCAGAAGAAGAATTCGATCAATCAAGACATTGATCAATTGAAGGTAAGGTGCGTTCAGACCGCGAATACCATACTCCTGTTTACTGCCGGCCGCAATGAACGAGAACAGAATGATATTCTTGCTAAAGGATCAACCGCCAATCCAGAATGTATGTCGCAGCACTTTAACATAATTAAATATCTAAACGCGTTTATAGTAAAGAATGCCGATCAATTTGGTTCGCGAATAGTATCACGATCGGCTGCCGTAGTGGTTGCTACTACTGGTAGATTTGATCGGTCAAAGTCTCCTGCGTCAGCGGACAGATTTGCCTTAGGTCAGCCTCAGTTAAGGGGGTTTGACATTAGTGGCGTAGGCCCCAATGTCATTCGCCGCAAGTCAGACGAGATTTTAGCTAACAGCCTCGGCGGCAAAGCCAATTATCTTGGTCCAAGCGAAGTTGCACTTCCACCAGCCGAAACAGCATCGAGCGAGGTTGGATTGCGCCCATGTACATTTATCGATAGCGGTATTATCTGGAAGCTACCTGGATGCAAATCTGACGCCCCTCGGCTAACCGGTGTTGGGGTCGATTGGAACAGCCCATTTGGTCCATTTCGCTTCGATATCGCTACAGCTTTACAACGGCAAGCAGGAGATGAAACCAAAACGTTTAACTTTAGTGTAGGCACACAATTCTAGTATATCTCAGGAATTCCGGGGACAGTGTAATTATTTCTCCCTCGGCGGTATAGACGCGATCGGATGATCGCCTCATGCGCATTAGCACTGCCTGCTGTCCTACACAGGGAAAGCCTGTCATCACGATAGCGTCTGGTGACCTTGCATGGATAGTGCGGGGCGGTTTGGAAATCCTGTATCCGACACGAAACGTAAGAAGTGTAACAACTGGGCAGCTGAATTATCGGCTCGATTACCAATTTGACGGCGTCTTTTTGCTCTTTGACAGCTTGAGACGGGCGCGCCGCAGGGGCCACTTGAAAACGAAAGTGGGAGCAGGGGCTCAGCCCCTGCCCGCCGGAGGCTCCTTTACCCTGCCTTCACCGGCGCATAAGGCCCGCGCGTCTGCCAGAAGGGCACATCGTCCACGCCGATCCAGCCATATTCATAATTGGCCATGAACAGGCCAAACAGCAGCCCGCTGATCAGCGTTGTCCACAGCAGCTTCTTGCCGATCATCGGGTTGCTGGGGGCGGAGCTGGCCTGGCCGGGGATGGGCTCACTGCCATCTTCATCGGCGGTGCGCACGCCGAACGGCAGGACGGCAAACAGGGTGAGCATCCAGAACAGCAGGTAGATGGCCAGCGCGGATTGCAGCTTCACAGGCGGGTTACCTGCACCTCGGTCACCGGCTTTTTGCCGGTCCATTCACGGGCGATGCGGCGCACGGCGACGCGGATGGCTTCGGCATAATGCTCGGGGCGTTTCGGATCGGCTTTGGCGGCGGCCTTTTCGGCGGCTTGCGCGCATTGGGCGAGGAAATCGTCCTTGTCTTCCTCCACCGGCACGCCGTGGGCGCTCACTTTCGGGGTGGCGGCTGGCAGGCCGTTGCGGCCGACCACGACGCTCACCGCAATCAGGCCATAGCTGGACATGCGGCGGCGTTCGACGATGGTGGCGCCGTCTGACGGCAGGATGACATCGCCATCCAGCACTAGGCGGCCGGCCTTTTCATGGCTGAGCAGCTTGGGGCCATCGGGAGCCAGGCGGATGGCGCTGCCGTTGATCGGCACCATGGCGCGCGGCACGCCGCAATCTTTCGCCAGCTTGGCATGTTCTTCCATGTGTCGGCGTTCGCCGTGCACCGGGATGGCGATTTCGGGCCGGATCCATTCATACATGGCTTCCAGTTCCGGCTGACCGGGGTGGCCGGAAACGTGGACGTGGGCCTGTTTTTCGGTGACGATATCGATGCCGCGCGTGGCCAGCGCGTTCTGGACGCGGCCGATGGACAGCTCATTGCCAGGGATCTGCTTGGAGGAATAGACGACGAGATCGCCCGGCTCCAGCCGCAGTTTCGGGTGGCTGCCTTCGGCAATGCGTGACAGCGCCGCCATTGGTTCGCCCTGCGCGCCGGTGCACAGGATCAGCACCTTGTTGCGCGGCAGGCCCATCGCCGTATCCCAATCGATGGGATCGGGCAGATCCTTCAGATAGCCGGTGGCGCGCGCGACGCCCACGATGCGATCCATCGAGCGGCCGGCGAGCACCAGTTCGCGACCACAGGCTTTCGCCACGGCGCCCAGCGTGCCCAGCCGGGCGGCATTGCTGGCAAAGGTCGTCACCAGCACCCGGCCCTGCTTGCGCGCCTTGATCAGGCGCATCAGCCCGTCTTTCACATCGCCTTCGCTGCCCGATGCTTCCGGATTGAAGACGTTGGTGCTGTCGCCGACCAACGCCAGGATGCCGCTGTCGCCGATGGCGGTCAGCTGCGCGGCGCTGGCAGGCGTGCCCATCTGCGGTGCATCATCCAGTTTCCAATCGCCGGTGTGGAAGATGCGGCCATAGGGCGTATCGATGATGAGCGCATTGCCTTCGGGGATGGAGTGGGCGAGCGCGACATAGGTGAAACCGAAGGGGCCGAGTTTCAGTGTGCCACCCATGGGCACGATCTTGAGCTTGACCTCGTCCTGTAGCCCCTCTTCCTCCAGCTTTTTCGCGATCAGGCCGGCGGTGAACGGGGTGGCATAAAGCGGCACCTTCAGATCGGCGGCGAGATAGGGGATGGCACCGATATGATCTTCATGGCCGTGGGTGAGCACGATGCCGAGCAGATCCTTGCGGCGTTCTTCGATGAAGGCGAGATCAGGCAGCACCACATCGATGCCCGGATAGCGCGAATCAGCAAAGGTCATGCCGAGATCGACCATCACCCATTTGCCCTGGCAGCCATAAAGATTGACGTTCATGCCAATCTCGCCGGAACCGCCCAAGGGCAGGAAAATCAACTCGTCACCAGGGGTCATTATGTTGGGTTCTTTGCGTTCAATTGATGCAGGCGGATAAGGCCCTTGATGGTCAGGTCGCCGTCGACATGGGCTATGGCAGCCGTATGGCGATGGAACAAGGTGGCAAGACCGCCCGTGGCAACCACGGTCACGGTGCCGGTGATTTCCTGGCACAGGCGCTTCACCAGCCCTTCGATCAAGCCGACATAACCCCAGAACACGCCTGACTGCATGGCGTGGACGGTGCCCTTGCCGATGGCACCCTCGTTGCCCGGCGGCGGTTCGACCGCGATGCGCGGCAATTTGGCGGCGGCCTGATAAAGCGCGTCCATCGACAGGTTGATGCCCGGCGCGATCGCACCGCCCTGATAGGCACCGTCGGCTGAGACCACATCGAAGGTGGTGGCGGTGCCGAAATCGACGATGATCAGATTGCCCGGCCACAGCGCATGGGCGGCAACGGCGTTGACCAGACGATCGGCGCCAACTTCGGCCGGGTTGGGCAGATCGATCGCCAAGCCCAAATCAATCTGGCCAATGGCGACCACCAGGGGTTCGACGCTGAAATATTTGCGGCACAGGCGCTGCAGATTGAACAGGGTTTGCGGCACCACGGTGGAGATGATGGCGGCATCGACACTGCCCATCGCCACACCTTCCAGCGCCATCAACTGGTGCAGCCACACCGCATATTCATCGGCCGTACGCTGGCCATCGGTGGAAATGCGCCAG
>NZ_JANPML010000425.1:0-8814 GCF_031422795.1 Sandarakinorhabdus sp. | reverse complement strand
ATCGTATTTTTCCGGATCGGCCTGCGCGTGCACGGCGTCACGGATATCCTCGAACAATTTGCCGGTGACCAGCGTTTCCGAATTGAACGGCACATAACCCACCGAGCGCCGCGCCCCATAAAAGTGCGACGTGAAGGTGAGGCCGTATACGCAGCAGGCCGAACCCGACAGGATGGTGGCCGTTCGGCGCATGCGCAGGCCGACTCGCAACGAACCGAACGCCGGGCACATGGACTGCGGTTGATCGTGCGGACCCTTTGGGTAATCGGCCGCATACCGCTCCAGCACTTCGGATTTGCCGGCCTTGGCGGCGGCATCGCGCATGGTGTCGGCGCCGGCATGGCAGCCGGCACCTTCCACTGGCGGAGACGACAGGTCTTCAGACATTGTCGTACACCACTTCGAGGCTGGGCTTGGTCTCAAAGGTGCCACCGCGCAGATCGGCCTGCGTCGCCGGCTTCAGCACGACATTGCCGCCGGTATCTTCGGGCTTGAACAGGCCGAGCAGGCCATCCTGATCCAACGGGGTCGGGCGCACCGGCGGCGCGGTTTCGACGGCTTCGGCCAGTTCGGCGAACAGCGGGCCCCACTGGCTCTCGCTGGTGCCGATGATCTGATAATTGGCTGATTTCTTGCGAATATCATCGTGGGCCGGAATGCTGACGAGCACCGGAATGCCCACCGCATTGGCAAAGGCCTGCGCTTCGCCCGATCCATCATCCTTGTTGATCAGGATGCCGGCGACGCCAACATTGCCGCCCATCTTGCGGAAATATTCCACCGCCTTGCAGACGTTGTTGGCGACATACAGCGATTGCAGATCGTTCGACGCAACCACGATCACCTTCTGGCACATGTCGCGGGCGATCGGCAGACCAAAGCCGCCGCAGACCACGTCGCCGAGGAAATCGAGCAGGACGTAATCAAAGCCCCAATCATGGAAGCCGAGCTTTTCCAGGGTTTCAAAGCCGTGGATGATGCCGCGGCCGCCGCAGCCACGGCCAACTTCGGGCCCGCCCAATTCCATGGCGAACACGCCGTCGCGCTGGAAGAACACGTCCTCGATGGTCAGTTCCTCACCCGCAAGCTTCTTCTTGGACGAGGTTTCGATGATGGTCGGCGTCGCCTTGCCGCCAAACAGCAGGCTGGTGGTGTCGCTTTTGGGATCGCAGCCGATCAGCAGCACGCGCTTGCCCTGCTGCGCCATCATGTACGACAGGTTGGCGAGCGCAAAGCTCTTGCCGGAGCCACCTTTGCCATAAATGGCGATGATCTGGGTTTCCTTGGTGATCTCGCCGGTGTGAACGGGATCGGGTTCCAGTTCAGCCTCCTCACGGAGCGCGGCAACCTGATCGAGAAGATTATTGATGCTCATGCGATATCTCTCCAGTCGAAGACCATTTTGAGACAATTGGGGTCCGAAAAGGCCTGACCATAAGCGGTCGCGGCCTTTGTTGCCGGCACCTTGTGCGTCACAAGGCCCTCGAGTGACAGCGAACCCGAGCCCACCAGCGCGAGCGCGCTCGCAAGGTCGTCAGGCTGGAACTCAGTGGCAATGCGTATGCGAAGCTCGCGCCGGAACGCGGGCGCGAAGTTGAACGACAGCGGGTCACTGTAGAAGCCGGCCAAGACGATCTCGCCCCCACGCGCCATGTGCATGACGGTCTGGTCGATCACGCGGTGGTCACCGCTGGCGTCGTAGACCGAGCGGTAATCCCGCCGCTCGTCAGTCTCGGGCCTGACCACCCGATATCCATCAGCACCCAACATGCGGGCGTCATTGATTTCCCACACCGTCGGCTCCACGCCAGCCGCCAGCGCGATCCGCGCAAGCAATCGGCCCAGCACGCCGTGACCGATGATCAGATCCGGCATCGCGCCGCCGGCCACCGCATGCTGCGCAGTCGCAGCCAGGCTCATCAGCACGGCATTTTCATGCAATTCTGCCGGCAGCGGAATTACCCGCGCCGCGCCGGTGATCAACGTCTTGGCCTGGCCGCCAAACAGCCCGCGCGCACCTTCGAATTTGGAGGAACCGGGCACGAACACGTTTCTGCCGATCAAGTCGGTCACATTTTCGCCGGCGTCCACCACCGTGCCGACCGCTTCATATCCGGGAACCAACGGATAGCCCATGCCGGGGAACATCGGCATGGTTCCATTGTACATCAGTTTTTCCGTGCCCATGGAAATGCCCGACCAGTCGATCGACACCACCACGTCATCGGCTTGGTGCGGCGTGAGCGTGAGCGTGCGCAAGGCGACGCTCTCCGGCTTCTCCACCACAACGGCCAATGTTTCCATTCAACCAACCCCTTGGGGAAACCGGCCAGCCCTGCCCCGCTGACCCCTTCCAATGCATTGGTTACTATCCAAAGCGTCATGTGAGTGTAAAGCGCACATGACAATTCTGAAAGCAAAAAATTGGACGGACTTCGTCGTCTTTAGGCTTGACGAAAGCCGGAAAACCGGCCCGCGATTCAACGCTGCGCGACGATCAGGCGGGTGACCATTGGCAGCGCCGTGGCCACTTCGCGGGCGTTGCCGAATCCGGCTTCGACCAGCTGGGCCAGATAGGCCGCCACCGTCCGGGGCCGGCCCGATCCCATCGCCCACAGATAGAGGCCGAAATAGGCATCACCCATCACTTCGGCACCCATCGTGCCGGCCATCGGTTCGGCCAGCAGCAGGCGGCCGCCGGGCGGCAGCGCCGCATGGGCCTTTTTCAGCAAGGTGCGCACCACATCATCATCATGATCGTGGCAGATGCGCACGAGGCTGATGACATCGGCCCCTTGCGGCAGCGGATCATCACGGAAACTGCCGCCATGCAGCGACACGTGCGACAGGCCGCTCGGGGACAGTCTCGCCTTGGCGCCTTCCACGACAGCCGGCAGATCAAACAGCTTGAGTGAGAGTCGCGGGTGGCGCTGTGCCACTTCGGCCAGAAAGGCGCCGTGGCCGCCGCCCACATCCATCAGGCAGGTGTGGCGGCTGAAATCATAGGCGTCCAGCACCTGTTCGGCCACCATCGGCTGGCTCGCGGCCATCAGCGCCGAATAGGGCGCCACTGCTCCCCCGCCGCCGCCCTGCCAGCTGGCGGTATCAGCCGCCGCCGGCAACCCCTGCCCTGCCGCCGGGGCATAGGTCCAGAACGCCGCCAGCTTGCCCTGCCCGCGCCCGCCCTTCAGCATGGCGATGGGATCAGCCAGATCATCATAGAAGATCTTGTGATGCTCGATCATCGCCAGCGCACCCGCGTTGGTGGAAAGCGCCGCGCCGCGCTGGCCCAGCACCCACAGATCGGGCGCTGCCAGCTCCACCAGATCAATCGCCCTGGCCGCGCCCAGCAGCCGCTGCATCGCCTCCAGGCCCAGCCCGGCGCCCTGCGCCAGCGTGGCTGCGCTCGCCGGCCCATCGCTCAGACGCCGAATCACCCCGGCATCAACGGTGGCGGTCAGCGCCTTCGTTTGCACAAATCCAGTGATCACCGCGAACATGGCATTGGCGTGATAGCGCGCCGTGCGCCGCATCAACGGGTTACGCATGGCAAAGCGCTGGAATGCCGGATTGGCCAGCACCCGGTTGCGGGCATTGAGCCAGCGCAACTTCCATCCCGGAGAGGCAGTGTTTTCAGCCATGTGCCCCACAAACAAGTGTCAAATCGTCTGGACAGTGGCTGCCCAAAGGTCAATCATTACAACTCTTGGTCGGGTTTAGACGCCAGACATTAACGACTGATGATTCGGAAGATCGATTTGGCAGGCCCAGACAGCGTTGTCATCATCGGAGCCGGCATGGGTGGCCTGTCTGCCGCCGTGCTGCTGGCGGCGCGCGGTGTTCCGGTGACGGTTGTGGAGCGCATGGGCGCGCCCGGCGGCAAATTGCGCACGGTTGATGTTGGCGGTGTGCCCATCGACGCCGGCCCCACCGTCTTCACGCATCGCGCGGTGTTTGAACGCATCTTTGCCGATGCCGGCACGTCGCTTGATGCGCATCTCACCCTGGTCAAATCCGATCGCCTCGCCCGCCATGCCTGGCAGGATGGCAGCAGCCTCGATCTGTGGGCCGATCACGAACGCAGCCGCGATGCCGTGGCCCAGTTCGCCGGCCCCGCCGAAGCTGAAGGCTGGACCCGCTTTCAGGCCGAATCGGCGCGCATCTTTGGCGCGCTGGAAACCCGCTTCATGGAAAGCCCGGCGATGGGCCCGCTGGGCCTCACGCTGAAATACGCCCCCTTCCACCTGCACGAGATGTTTGCGATCAACCCGTTCGCCACGCTGTGGAACACACTGGGCAGCTATTTCCGCGATCCGCGCCTGCACCAGCTTTATGGCCGCTATGCCACCTACACCGGCGCCGATCCGTTCCAGGCCACCGCCACGCTGATGCTGATCGCCCATCTCGAAGCGCGCGGCGTGTGGCTGGTGGAAGGCGGCATGCACGAAGTCGCCCGCCAGATGGCGCTGCTGGCCGAACGGTTGGGCGCGAAATTCCACTACAACGCCCATGTGGCTGAAATTCTCGTTCGGAATGGCCGTGCCGCCGGAGTTCGCCTTGCCAGCGGCGAGGACATCCTGGCCCACGATGTGCTGTCCAACAGCGACGTTTCCGCCCTTGCCGATGGCCGCTTCGGCCCGGCCGCGGCAGGTGCTGTCACCGGCGTCAAACCCCACGAACGCTCGCTGTCCGCCCTCGTCACCATGATGACCGCCGAAACCAGCGGTTTCGAACTGGACCGCCACAATGTCTTCTTCTCCACCGATTATGCGGCAGAATTCCGCCACATCTTTGGCGAACACCGCCTGCCGGCCGAACCCAGCATCTATATCTGCGCCCAGGATCGTGGCATCGGCCGCCCGCCAGACGGCCCGGAACGCTTGCAACTTATCGTCAATGCGCCTCCAACAGGCGACGGCACTCCACCCACCACCAAGGAGATCGAACAATGTCAGACAGCAACCATGGCCGTCCTGGCCCGGTGCGGGCTGACACTGCAACCAACGGCAATGGTGCCGGTGGGCCCGGCGATGTTCGAGGAACTTTTCCCTTCGAGCGGTGGGGCCCTTTATGGTCGGGCCTCGCACGGGTGGCAGGCCAGCTTCCGCCGGCCTGGCAGCAAGACGAAACTGCCCGGGCTCTGGGTCGCCAGTGGATCGGCGCACCCGGGGGCGGGTGTGCCGATGGCGGCCTTGTCCGGCCGCTTGGCGAGCGCAGCGATTCTCAAGGCCCGCGCTTCGATCAAGACGTCGCACCCGGTGGCTACCGCTGGTGGTATGTCGACGCCGAAAGCGACTGCGGGCAGTATGGGCTAACGATCATCGCCTTCATCGGCTCGGTCTTCTCCCCCTATTACAAGGCCGCTGGCCGCGACGCGCCGGAAAATCACGTCTCATTGAACGTCGCGCTGTATGGCAAGGGCTGCCGCCGCTGGGCGATGACCGAACGCAGCCACGGCGCCCTGTTCCGCGATGCCACCACACTGCGCATCGGCCCCAGCCAGTTGCGCTGGGATGGCGCCACGCTGGTGATCGATATCGAGGAAGAATGCGCCGTGCTGCCGATGAAAGTCCGCGGCCAGGTGCGGGTGACGCCGCAAGTCTATGGCCAGCGCCGTTTCCGGCTGGATCCCGCCGGCAAACACGAATGGGAACCGATCGGCCCATCAGCGCGGGTGGAGGCCAATTTCACCAACCCCGCCATCAAATGGGCCGGCACCGGCTATCTGGACGCCAACCACGGCGCTGAATCGCTGGAAGACGGCTTTGCCGATTGGCAGTGGAGCCGCGCCCATCTGAAGGATGGCTCCACCGCGGTGATGTACGAAGGCCAGCTGAAAGACGGCGCCGATTTCGGCATGGCGCTGCGCATCACGCCCGATGGCCAGGCCGAAGTGATGGAAATGCCCGCCCCGGTGGTGCTGCCCAAAACCGCCTGGCGCCTTGACCGCCTGACCCGCGCCGACGCCGGCTACACCGCCCGCATCCGCGCCACCTGGGAAGACACGCCCTTCTACAGCCGCACCGCGCTCGCCACCCGCCTGTGGGGGGAGGACGTGGTGGCCGTGCATGAATCGCTCAACATGCGGCGGTTTGATACGGGCGCGGTGCAGTGGATGCTGCCGTGGCGGATGCCGCGGAAGGTGTGAGGGGGGAGGCGAGCGTTGTGCTAAATAGTCACGAAAACTTACTCAGCGGCCTAGCCGATCGCATTTTAGGTTTAGCGCAAGCTGCACTCAAGCAAGCAAATATGCATGCGGTTTTCATGGACCCAGGCAATGAGCACTGGCCGCTGATGGCAGTTTTAAACGCAGCACATGCAGGCGAGTTATTCATCAAGGCGGCCGTTGCCGTTGAGCATCCATTGTTGATTTTCAAAGATATACATGGTCTAGACGACCGGAGATCCATAGAACTTGATTTCAAAACACTACTTGAAAAGGGAAAAACCTACGGTTTTGACCAATTACCGCAGGTTCTCTGGACAACAACAGGGATAAGAGTGCCTGATCAAATTTGCTACGATCGAATTCAGAAGTTGAGAAATAGCATCCAACATTTCTGCTCTCCAGATGATCAAGATCCATCAGGAGCAGCGATTGATTTCATATACAAAATCATTGACCCCATTATTTATGAACGCTTTGGTCTCTGCGCAATAGAGTTCCACGAAGATCATTATGTTGGATATGATTATATTGTAGGTGCCCTTCTCAATAGGGGAGTAAAATTTTCACTCCCAGCCACGTTCTGTATCGGTGAAATCGATATCGAAGAAGAAATATCATATTCGGGTGAAGGTTACAAAAAGTGGTTCGCCAGTGAGCTAAGCCGACTTGGCAAAAGCCATCTATACAATTATCATAACGACAGTGATACATAGAAACCCATCGCAACAACGAATATCCCTGCACCAGCACGCGTTCGGTTCCCCAGGCCGCTGCGATCTTGCGGATCATGGCGAGCGTCAGCATTGCGACCCATTTCGGTCGCTCATGATGTATGCCGGCGAAGCTAAAAATTCGTCATTTATTTCCGTCGCCGCAGAATGATCAAATTAGCTACCTTGCTATAACGTCCTGTGGGTCGCATAATCTGGTTGCTTTGCAGTATCCTGCAAGGAGGAGACAGTTACTTATGCCGGAGCGAAAGCGTGGAAACAGACTTGAGCGCTGGGAGATTTCGCTAGTAAAGGCGATGCTTGCGACCACAAAATACAATGACCAAGATGTTTTAGCGTATTTCACCCGCCCCACGCGGTCGATTAATCACCGTGCAATTTCGGAGATTCGATCAGAGGCGAAACATAAGACCGTGAAAGCTGCCACAGCTGACCAGCTAAACGAATTTCTCAGATGCTGGCCCGATGTCGATGGAGAGACTGGACTAAGTCTTCGCGGGGACGAGCTGCTTGTGAAGTCACGAGAGTCAATGATTGCTGCTGTCCACAACTTCAATGCAGCGGGTATACATTTTCGGGCGGAAATTTTTATAACTACGGCGATGATTGGCTGGACATATCTTTGTCACGCTTGGTTTAAGCGTGAAGGTATAGACTTCCGGTACAGGGAAAATGGGGCCGTCAAGCTGCTCAAGAGCGGCGCAGAGGCCTACTGGGATCTCGGAAAGTGCCTTCGCAACGATAAAATCCCGATATCGAAACCGACTAGGCTAAATTTGGAGTTGTTGCTTGAGATCAGGCATGAGATCGAACATCGATCGACCAATCGTGTAGATGATGCTCTTGGGCCGCTCATGCAGGCTTGCTGTATCAACTTCAACGAAGCTATCCGATCTTGGTTTGGGGTCCAATTCGGTCTCGAACGGCGGCTGCCGATCGCCCTACAATTTGTCACGTTCGACGCAGCCCAAGCGTCCGGGCTGAAGAGTGCGAGCACTTTACCCGCAGCAATTGCATCTACCATGGACGCCTTCCACGCAGGCATGACAGATGACGAGCTTAAAGATCCGGCTTTCACCTATCGCGTGGCATTCGTGCCTAAGGTGGGCACCAAAGCAAGCAAGTCGGACATCGCTATCGAGTTCATCAAGGCAGACTCGGAAGAGGCTAAAGCAATTAATGCGGTCCTGCTAAAGGAAGTGGACAAAGCGCGCTATACTGCGACGCAAGTTGTTGCAGCAATGCATACTGAGGGCTTCCCACGTTTCAGCCAAGCCCAGCATACGGCTCTCTGGAAAGAATTGGGAGCCAAGAACCCATCAAGAGGTTTTGGCAAAGCTGGCGACTATAAGAACACGTGGGTTTGGTTTGAAAGCTGGATTGCGCGTGTTCGGGCGCACTGTCAGGAAAATGCGACGAAATACATTTAGAATTTCGGTGACAGGACACTGAATTAACTGACTGGATTCCATCAGCCGCAATTACCGCACCAACGCATACTCCTGCACCAGCACCCGTTCCGGCACCGCCCAGGCCGCTGCAATCTTGCGGATCATGCCCAGCGTCAGCGCGCGCTTGCGCGCGAGGATTTCGGTGGCGCGGGATTGGCCGACCAATGCGGCGAGATCGGCGCGGGTGTGGCCGTTCATGGCCATGGCGGCTTCGATGGCCTGCACCGGATCGAGTGGGGCGATGGGCCAGCGGCGGGCTTCATAGGCGTCCACCAGCGTCACCAGCACGTCCAGCCGGTCGCCGGCTTCCGTGCCTTCGTCTGCGCCCCACAGGGTTTCGATGTCGCGCAGGGCGGCTTCGTGATCGGCGTCGGAGCGGATGGGGCGAATCTGCATGGATTGTCTCCTCTCAGAACAGGGTGACGGTCAGCGCGTCGATCCGGTCATAGGCGGCGTGGGTGCC